>NZ_VATQ01000027.1:0-221981 GCF_005781135.1 Escherichia sp. E3659
TGGCTTCGAAATGGACTTCGCTGAACTGTTACTGGAAGACTACAAAGCCTCCCTGAAATACCTCAGCGATCACCCGAAACTGCAGGGCATTGCCCAGCAGAACAGCTTTAAACATACCTGATAACCGAATGTCACCTGCATGCCAGGAGCATGCGGGTGTAATTCATTCACGGTAAAGAAATATATCCTATAAATAAGAGCAGTGGCGTAATGATCAGGATGCTAATTCTGATCATTTTTTTGTTTTTTGGGAAATTCATATAATTGAATAATTTGCAATGTAAATTAAATCTTGTGCAAATTACAATAGAATGCATCAGTTATTATTCATATTCCTTATTATTGCTTATTTTTTTCTCTAACAGATTGAAAAATAAGTGACCCGGAACAATGCTTCTAACCACTTAGGATGCTACTCTTTTTTTTGTTTAAGCTTTATTTAAGTCGCGATTTGACTTAGGGTGTTTGCGTGCTACATTAAATACAATAATATGTTTCTGTTATAGTGTATTAATGATGCAATCACTACATGGAACTTGTTTAATTGCGTACGCAAAGCATAAATATATTCTCACCATGCAGAATGGTGAATATCGCTGTTTTAACGGTGGTGATTTGGTTTTTGCGGATGCAAACCAGATTTTAGTTGATAAATGTGCAGAGAACGTCGTCTTTGTCACGAGGGAAACACTCTCATTATTTCTCCCGATGCTCAAGGATGAGGCATTAAATCTTCATGCCTGTAAAAAAGTTCCTTCGTTAATTGTGCATCACTGTACCCGAGATATCCCTGTTTTTCAGGAAGTTGTACAGCTTTCACAGAGTAAAAATCTCCGCTATGGTGAGGTTTTACGTAACAGGGCATTAATATTCGCGATATTGTCGGTTTTTCTTGAAGATGAACAGTTTATAGCGCTACTCATGAATATCCTACAGCCCAATATGCGAACGCGGGTTTGTACGGTTATTAACCGTAATATCGCTCATGAATGGTCATTGGCGAAAATAGCCAGCGAGTTATTGATGAGTCCTAGTTTGTTAAAGAAAAAATTACGTGAAGAAGAGACGTCTTATTCGCAACTGCTTACCGAATGTAGAATGCGACGAGCGTTACAACTCATTGTAATTCATGGCTTTTCTATAAAGCGAGTAGCCGTGTCGTGTGGCTATAACAGTGTGTCGTATTTTATTTATGTTTTTCGCAATTATTATGGTATGACACCGACAGAGTATCATGAACGAATAGCTGAAAGAGGGGGTGATAACCATCTGATGATGGATATTTGTGTAGCAGAAAAGTGTTGTCACCATGAAAGGATAGTAAGGTTATAATTGCTTTTTGAAGATAAAAAAAACCCGGCATAGGGGACCGGGAAGAGGATAGTCTGCCGTCTCCAGACTAATAAGCCGTTATAACACTCCATGTTGGCACGGGAAACTTTGTGCTCTCAGTGGGTTAAATATAACTTTTGCTGGAGATAAGATCAGCCAATTTTTTATAAACATAAGCTATACACAAATTTAAGATATATCACGCATGCATTTACTTTTTATGGCTTAACTGATATATGCGCTTATGTATGTGATTACTTTTTGGTCCTACCAATTTTGGCAGTTTTGGCTTTTTACAGGAGTCATACATCATTTCATTTGTATACTGAAATTGTAATGGTTGTAGTAATGGAATATAAGGGCTTGTCATGACACACGTTTGCTCAGTGATCCTCACCCGCCGTTCATTTGATATTTATCATGAGCAGCAAAAACTCTATTTGCAAAAAGAGAGTATTCTTTTGATGGACAAAAATATGGTGGAGAATTTTCCTTTTGATGAATCCTATGTCCGCAGACTAGATATCGATGAAAGGATCATTAGCCATTACTTGCACAATATCCGTCTTTCGGGTCGGTGTTTAGGGCTGCATGGTAAAAAACGGTTGCTAGTTAACCCAACACCACCAATGCCGCTGGTCACTGCGATATTTGATAGTTTTGCTCAAGAAGATATTGCGTCCAGGACATTAAGTAATATGCTTTACTTTTCCTGCCTTTCGATGTTTTCACGAAATAAAGAACTTATTCCTTTCCTTTTTAATAGCATTAGTACTGTTTCAGGTAAAGTTGAACGCATTATTAGCTTTGATATAGCCAAACGTTGGTATCTGCGTGATATCGCCGAAAAAATGTATACCAGTGAAAGCCTAATCAAGAAAAAATTGCAGGATGAAAATACCTGCTTCAGTAAAATATTGTTGGCCTCGCGAATGTCGATGGCCAGACGATTACTCGAGTTACGACAAATCCCGCTGCCGATGGTCGCAGAAAAATGTGGCTATAGCAGTACGTCGTACTTTATTAATACTTTCCGCCAGTACTATGGCGTAACACCGCACCAGTTTGCGCAACAGTCAACTGGGACCTTTAACTGACGGGATTTCTCATTCGAAAGTCGGTCAGGATCTCCCTCACACTTCATGTGAAAATCTTTCCTCATTAACTCTGCCGGGTCACCGGCAAGTTTACTTTCGCAGTTTGCAAAACAGTAAACGTATTTTCAGGAGGAAAAGACGCGGCATGTTCAGGATTATTAAGTTTGCAATTCATACAATTACGGGAATTCTGGTCAGTGTCGTGTTGTTTAAATTGATAACCAATGGTTGGAGCGGGTTCTACTTTCAATGCTGTTTACTGAGTCTGATGTTCCTGGCGGTAAGCTGGCTGTTGAGTGGCGAGTGGTTAGCGGGAAAGAGTAAGGCTGAATCCTCACGCTCAACCTTACTCTCGTTTACGCGTTACGCTTTTTTAAAGCGGGCAAAGAGATGTTCCACCACAACGAAAAAGACCGGAACGAAGTAAATCGCCAGCACCGTTGCTGCAAACATCCCCCCCATAACGCCTGTACCTACTGCGTTTTGCGCACCGGAGCCTGCGCCATGACTGATAACCAGCGGCAGCACGCCGAGAATAAAGGCCAGAGAGGTCATCAGGATTGGGCGTAAGCGCATCCGTGCCGCTTCGATAATCGCTTCCATCGGTGTCTTCCCTTCTTTTTGCATCATCTCAACCGCAAACTCGACAATCAGGATGGCGTTCTTGGCGGAAAGCCCAATGGTGGTCAGCAGACCAACCTGGAAGTAGACGTCATTGCTTAAGCCGCGCAGGTCTGTAGCCAGTAACGCGCCAATTACCCCAAGCGGTACGACCAGCATTACCGAGAATGGAATTGACCAGCTTTCATAAAGTGCGGCGAGGGCAAGGAACACCACGACCAGCGAGATGGCATATAGTGCCGGTGCCTGGTTGGAAGATAACGCTTCCTGATATGACAGTCCGGTCCATGAATAGCCAACGCCAGTCGGAAGTTTTGCGACCAGATCCGCCATAAATTTCATTGCGTCACCAGTACTTTTTCCTGCCGCCGCTTCACCTAAAATCTCCATTGCTGGAATACCGTTGTAGCGTTCCAGACGTGGTGAGCCGTAGGTCCATTCTGTTGAAGAATAAGCAGAAAGCGGCGCCATCGTGCCGGAGGCGTTGCGCACATACCATTGGTTTATATTGTCTGGCAGCATGCGGAAAGGTGTTCCCGCCTGGACATACACTTTTTTCACTCGTCCCTGGTTAAGGAAGTCGTTCACGTAGCTACTACCGAAAGCGGTGGAAATGGTCTGGTTGATATCGGACAACTCCACGCCCATCGCCTCAGCTTTCGCGGCGTTGACGTTGACTTTGAACATCGGTGTATCTTCCAGGCCGTTCGGGCGTACCCCGGTGACCTGGTCAGGGGATTGTGCTGCCAGAGACAGTAACTCGTTTCTCGCCTGGGTCAGCTTTTCATGTCCCAGGTTACCGTTGTCCAGCAGTTCCATATCAAAACCTGACGCTGTCCCCAGTTCTGCTACCGCCGGTAAGTTGAACGGGAAAATAACTGCTTTATTGATGCGGCTAAGAGCCACCATCGCCCGCTGAATAATCGCGGTCACCGAATTTTCTTCGCCGACGCGTTCAGACCACGGCTTCAGGCTGATAAACGCCAGACCGTTGTTTTGCCCCTGGCCGCTGAAACCAAAGCCGCCAACGGTAAACACCGACTGAACATTATTTTTCTCTTTTGTCAGATAGTAATCGGTCACCTGCTGCAGCACTTTAGTGGTGTTAACCATCGTGGAACCTGATGGTAGCTGTGCAGTGGTCATAAATACCCCCTGATCCTCTTCCGGCAAGAAGGAGGTCGGTGTACGCAGAAACAGCACTGCCATCCCGGCACAAATCAGCAGGTAAACCACCATATAGCGACCCGTGCAGCGCAGCAGTGAGCGGGTACTGTCGGTATAGTGTTGAGTTGATTTTTCAAACAGATGGTTAAATCGCACAAATAACGCATTCTGTTTGTGACCGCCTTCTGGAACGGCTTTCAAAATGGTGGCGCAAAGGGCAGGCGTTAGACTCATCGCCACAAACACCGAAAGCAACATGGAGGAGATCAGCGTAATAGAGAACTGACGATAAATTTCCCCGGTCGCGCCGCTCATAAAGGCCATTGGCATAAACACCGCGGAAAGCACAACGGCAATCCCGACCAGCGCACGTTGGATTTGCCCCATTGATTTATGCGTCGCTTCCTTCGGCGGCAGCTTATCTTCTGCTATCACGCGCTCGACGTTTTCTACCACCACGATAGCATCATCAACCAGCAACCCTATCGCCAGCACCATCCCAAACATGGTGAGGGTGTTGATGGTAAAACCGACCGCCGACAAAATCGCAAATGTGCCGAGAATAACGACCGGAACGGCAATAGTCGGGATGATCGTAGCACGAATGTTTTGTAAAAACAGATACATGACCAGGAAGACGAGGATGATGGCCTCAACCAGCGTTTTGAAAACTTCCTGGATTGAAATTTTAATAAATGGTGTCGTGTCGTAAGGATAAACTGTCTTCAGGCTGGCGGGGAAATACGCTGATAAGCGGTTGAGCTCTGCTTTTACCGCCCGCGAAGTATCGAGCGCGTTTGCTCCGGTAGCCAGTTTGATAGCGATCCCGGCGGCAGGTTTGCCGTTAAAGCGTGCTACGGTGGAATAATCTTCCGCTCCCAGCTCGACGCGGGCAACGTCGCGCAGCAGCACTTGTGAACCATCTTGCTGAACTTTCAGCAGGATTTTGCCAAATTCTTCCGGTGTTTGCAGACGTGTCTGCACAATGATCGAGGCGTTCAGTTGTTGGTCTGCCGCCTGTGGCATTCCGCCCAGTTGACCGCCGGAAATCTGGTTGTTCTGTACCTTAATTTGGGAAATAACATCGGCAGGAACAAGGTTGTATTTATTGAGTTTTTGCGGGTCCAGCCAGATACGCATGGCGTACTCTGAACCAAAGAGCTGCACGCTACCGACACCTGCGGTACGACTTAATGGATCTTTAATATTAGAAGCCACATAGTCTGCAATGTCGTACTGGTTGAGGCTGCCGTTTTCAGAGATAAACGCTGCCACCATCAGGATATTGCTGCTCGACTTATTGACGCTAATCCCTTGTTGCTGTACTGCTTCGGGGAGTGATGGCATGGCAAGTTGCAGTTTATTCTGCACCTGAACCTGCGCAATATCGGGCGACGTTCCTGTCTCAAAGGTCAGTGTGATGGACGCATTACCCGCCGCATCACTGGTTGATGACATATACATCAGGCCATCAAGTCCATTCATATTTTGCTCAATCACCTGAGTGACTGAATCCTCTACCGTTTGCGCATCAGCACCCGGATAGGTGGCGCTAACGGTGATGGTCGGTGGTGCAATCTGCGGATATTGCGCCACCGGTAAGTTCATGATCGCCAGGCCGCCTGCGAGCATCAAAATAATGGCAAGTACCCAGGCAAAAACCGGGCGATCAATAAAATAGTTAGCCATGAAAGTCCCCTTAAGCCTGCAACGTTATTGTTTCGATTCGGTGCTGGCGTTTTCCTGGCTGGAGGAAATTGCGCGTGCTTTGATACCTGGGCGAATGCGTTGCAAACCGGAAACGATCACCCGATCGCCAGCTTGCAAGCCAGAAGTGACGACCCACTGGTCGCCGATGGCTTTAGTGGCCTCAATTTCGCGTAACTGCACGACATCATCTTTATCAAGAATGAGCGCCGTTGCTTTGCCCTGGGCGTTATGGGTAACGCCTTCCTGAGGCACCAGTAACACATTCTGGCGACTACCTTCATCCACTAATGCTGTGACGTACATGCCTGGCAGTAAGTCACCGTTTGGATTGGGGAAAATCGCGCGCAACGTGACGGAGCCGGTGGTTTCATCCACCGTCGGGTCAGAGAATTTCAGCGTACCGGTCTGGCTGTAACGTTTACCATTTTCCAGATTGAGCTGTACTGGTGTACTGCCCTGAACCTGTTTGATTTGCCCACTGGCGACCTCTTCTTTCATGCGCAAAAAATCCTGCACTGACTGCGTGAGATCGACATAAATCGGGTCCAGACGCTGTACGGTAACCAGTGAATCCGCCTGGTTAGCGGTAACGAGTGCGCCGACGGTCACTGATGATTTCCCGCTGACGCCCGTAATGGGCGAGGTGACATTCGCGTATTGCAGATTGATGGTTGCCTGCTCAACAGCCGCTTTAGCAACGGTGACATTGGCTTCCGCCTCATTCAGCTGGGTGCGCGCGGTGTCGTAATCCTGACGGCTGACGTAGTTGGTTTTCAACAACGATGCCTGGCGGTTAAAGGTAATGCGGGCATTGCTGGCGGTAGAGAGGGCTTTCGCCAGCGAACCTTTGGCTGAGTTCAGCTCTGCCTGCAAGGGCGCAGGGTCAATCTGATACAACGAATCGCCCTGGTTAACTTTATCGCCTTCGATAAAATTGCGTTTAATGATGATGCCACCCACCTGCGGGCGAATCTCAGCAACTTCATAAGGAACAGTTCTGCCGGGCAATTCGCTCATGACATTGATTGAGCCGGGGGAGAGCGTCACCACGCCCACTTCTGGCGTCATGGCGCCAGCATTTTGCGCTGATTTGTCGTCGCATGCGGTGAGTATTACGCCGCAGAATAACAACGGTATTAACAGTGTTCTTTTTCTGTTCATTTTATTCCCTGAAAATTCGTGAAAAATTACGGATTTTTTGAATGTGTGCGGGGAGAGGCATGAGGGATTTACAGACCAGCGGCATAGTGCAGGCCATGGGGATGTATGCCTGTGATGGCGCATGCAGGCCGAGTGACCAATGTGGTGATTTAGATGGCAAAAAAAATGTTGCCGTTCTGCTGGCAGTCTCTGCCTGCGTCCGGGCAACGAATGTTTCTACTGGTGGATACATAAACCAGGGGAATAAGTTCGTTTTTGCTTCTCCTTTGGTTATCACCGGGAGTAATGGAGTCAGCATTTGCATCCCTCGTCATGCCAGCCGTCAATTTCAGGCACTTATCGCTGGGCCACATCAACTCCTTCTTAAAAATAAGAAGAGATCCCCAGAGTCACGATGTCGCTCATACGTCTAAGTTTCAGCTTGTACATAATATTGAATTTCTGGATCTTTAATGTCTGCTGTGAAATTTTCAGTGTTGACGTGATATTACTTTCATTTTTGTTCTTAAGGATTAATTGCATAATTTTGAATTGATTATGCGAGAAACATAATTGAGAATTCTTATGAGGCAAGTGTTTTCCATAAGTAATATCAATCAGGTTTTTAATGCTTTCTTTACGGCTGATAAAAAAGATAGGCGACTGACTTTTAAGTTTACTGATGTGGTAAGGTGCCAGAACAATGATTCTTTCAGCATCTAACTTCTCAAGAAACTTAATCGCTTCTTCATCAAGGATATGATTATGATAGGTATCAATGATCACCTTGAATGGTTTGTTACCTATGCTTTTTATCTCTGACAGGGAATTGATTTTTATCATTTCGTGATTATCTTTCAACTGCAAAAAGCCCTGTAAAAGAAAAGAATCCTTCGTCATGAGAAAAATCATAACTTGCTCCTTAGCCGTTATTGTTTCGAACATGTCATCCTTTTCATTATTTACATCCATGTCCGAATTCGTTGTTCAATATAGTAAACGCCTATAAGAACGTTGCCCTTCGTGAACTAATACGTCTATTAACACTAATCAAAACTTGAGATTTATCCATCACGCACTCCATATATTGATCCTAGGTAACATTCCTGGGTGTTATAAATTTGTTAGTGCTAACAGGAAATTAACAACCTCATATTTTCACCAAGAATAAGTTATCAATTTAAAGTTTGTGATTTCTTAATGATAAAACTAAAATAAAAAAGTAATCCGATTTAAATATCGAGTCTCCTTGTTTCTACTTAAGCTGGCAATTGGATTGCCAGCTTTCTTTTTAATTTATCAGGAAAATTAACATCAACCGAATTAATTACCTTCTTATTGAGCCAATGCTTGCCAAATCTTGATTTCATTTTCCCACAGCACTTTTAAACATTAAACCTGACTACAGAAAATATCAGCCATGATAATGTTTGAAATGGCTAATTTGCTGTGAAATTTATAAAACCATAAAGGTTTCAGCGAGTTGTTTAATGAGTCGCACGGTAATTATTTCAACGATGGTTTATGTTTTGCCCTGGTGGCTATATGAAGTGAGAGTGTTACATGCCTCATAGTCACTATGAGTGATTATGAGGCGGTGTGGGAAATACTGTGTCGACGGTCTGATATTGATTATTTTTTAACGAATAAACTAGCGAAGCTAAACAAGCTGGCAGCGCTGAATATTAGTTCTATCCCCACCAGTGTAGAAACTAGTGTTACAGAAACCATTGGCGTTGCACCCAGGAATATCCATGCGATGATGATATCCAGGATACCAATGACTAGTTGTAGCCAGCTGCCTTTCATTGAACGCTGGCGATACCAGCTCATCAAGCGAATAACCCCAGCGACACAAAACAAGCCAGCAATAAACGCCGCAATAGCAAAAATTCCCAGTTCTGGTGCGCGGATGAAGAAATAGCCGATCAACAAATAGGCGACAGCGACAAGGAAGCCGGATAATACAGGCCAGAAATTATGACTCCGGTTGCTGAATAAACCGACAATAAGCGCAATGCCTGAGCAGATTAATAATGCGCCAACGACCGTGCTAAGGATATCGCCAGAGACAAACGGGAAGCTTATACACAGCAAACCGACAATAAACAGTAGCACAGCAATAAACTGGATTGCTCTCCGATGCTTCTTAAGCATATCCAGATCAAATTTCAAAATTGTTGCCTTATCTATATATAACATAGAACCACCCTATAAATTTAAGAAGAAAAACCCCTGCTATCAATCTATGCCAAAAATGCATCCAGGAATGCATGTGATTTAATAAAAATTTCCTAATTAATGTGTCTGACACCTATGTAACCTGTTGTATTTAAATAAAAATATCTGATTTTGATATTTTATCTCAACATGACATACCCAAAAAACCAGGTTATAACCTCAGTGTCGAAATTGATTCGTGACGGCTCTTTCACTTTATAGTTGAGGATATTACGATGAAAAAAGTATTAGGTGTAATTCTTGGTGGCCTGCTTCTTCTGCCAGTTGTGAGCAATGCCGCGGATGCACAAAAAGCAGCTGACAATAAAAAACCTGTCAACTCCTGGACCTGTGAAGATTTCCTGGCTGTGGACGAATCCTTCCAGCCGACTGCAGTCGGTTTTGCTGAAGCACTGAATAACAAAGATAAACCAGAAGATGCGGTTATGGATGTTCAGGGCATTGCAACCGTAACCCCAGCTATCGTTCAGGCTTGTACTCAGGATAAACAAGCCAGCTTTAAAGATAAAGTTAAAGGCGAATGGGACAAGATTAAGAAAGATATGTAATTCATGGAATGCGTTGCATCGTATTTCCTTGAATATTGAACAGGCAGGAATACCTCGCGTTAAAAGCAGATAATCCTCCTGTTCATATATACTTTATTTGTTGAATGGGTTGTAAAATGAATATTTCATCTCTACGTAAAGCCATGATTTTCGTTGGCGCTGTAGCGGCACTTTCACTGGTTAATGCACAATCTGCACTGGCTGCTAATGAATCTGCTAAAGATATGACTTGTCAGGAATTTATTGACCTGAATCCAAAAGCGATGACACCGGTTGCATGGTGGATGCTGCATGAGGAAACGGTTTACAAAGGTGGTGATACTGTAACCTTAAATGAAACCGATCTGACTCAGATTCCTAAAGTGATTGAATATTGTAAGAAAAATCCGCAGAAAAATTTGTATACCTTCAAAGATAAATTGGCAAATGTCCTGCCGAATTAACAGGAATAAAGCAAAAAGGAGTAGCAAGTTGAGCCATCTTGCTGCTCCTTTTTGCATTTTTATATGACTGCAGAATTTATTATTCGTCTAATCCTGGCTGCTATTGCCTGTGGTGCTATTGGCATGGAAAGGCAAATGCGCGGCAAAGGGGCAGGGCTTCGTACACATGTCTTAATCGGTATGGGTAGCGCCCTGTTTATGATTGTGTCGAAATATGGTTTCGCTGATGTGCTGGCACTTGATCACGTCGGGCTTGATCCCAGCCGTATTGCCGCTCAGGTTGTCACTGGCGTCGGTTTTATAGGCGCGGGTAATATCCTCGTTCGTAATCAAAATATTGTCGGCCTCACCACCGCTGCGGATATCTGGGTAACAGCAGCAATCGGTATGGTGATTGGTAGCGGCATGTATGAGCTGGGGATTTACGGTTCTGTAATGACCTTGTTGGTACTGGAAGTTTTCCATCAATTAACTTTCCGGCTGATGAACAAGAATTACCATTTACAGCTGACGTTGGTGAACGGGAATACGCTGTCGATGCTCGACTGGTTTAAACAACAAAAAATAAAGACTGATTTAGTTTCGTTGCAGGAAAATGAAGATCATGACGTGGTTGCTATTGATATTCAGCTTCATGCGGCGACGTCGATTGAAGACTTATTAAAGTCGCTAAAAGACATGACGGGTGTTAAAGGTGTTTCAATCAGCTAATGTGAATATTAATGATATCGACGGGAGTACACCCGGTACTCCCGTCGTATTTAACTATCGAGGACAATCAGCGGAGAATGATTGGCAGGGGCGTTTAATACAGTAATATCCGCGCCGTAGAGCATAGTCAGCGCCTGCTGTGTCAACACGTCCTGCGGTTTACCATTGGCGATAACCTTTCCTTTTTGCATCAATACAACACGGTCGGCATAACGGGCGGCAAGATTAAGATCGTGCAATACACAGCAGACGTTGAATTGCCGTTCGCGAACTAACTGACGTAATAAACGAAACAGATGCTGCTGATGATGAATATCCAGCGCCGACGTTGGTTCATCAAGAAATAACCATTTCGGCGAGGGTATTGCTTCCCAAAGTTGTACCAGCAGGCGCGCTAATTGCACACGCTGTTGTTCACCGCCGGATAATTGCCGATAGTCGCGGTTTGCTAACGCCTGACAGTCGCATAGCGCCATTATCTGTGCCGTTTCATCCCCCTGATTACCGGTACGATGTGGATGGCGCCCCATCTGGATCACTTCTTGTACGCTGAATGGAAACGCCATATGGCTATTCTGACGCATCACGGCACGGTGTTTCGCCAGTTCGGTAATTGACCATTCATTTAATGGCTTATTAAATAACCGGCATTCACCGCTATCAGGTTGAAGGTAGCCGGTGAGTTGGCGAAGCAACGTGGATTTTCCCGCACCATTAGGACCGAGAATGGCAACAATTTCCCCGCCGGGTAAAGTCAGCGAGACATTGTCAGTCAGGCGTCGCCCATGAAGGCTATAAACCAGGTTCCGGGCGCTAATCATGCGATCCTCCGGTTGCGCAGAATCAACCACATGAAATACGGACCGCCAAGCAGGCTGGTTAGTAATCCTACAGGCATTTCTGCGGGCTGTACCAGTGTGCGGGCAAGCGTGTCTGCCATCAGTAATAAGCAGGCTCCGGCAAGGGCAGAGCAAGGAATTAGCCAGCGATGATTTGCTCCGGTTGTCATGCGAATCAGATGCGGGATCACCAGGCCAATAAAGCCGATAATGCCGCTTACCGATACGGCAGCGCCAACGAGCAGTGAGCTAATCAACAGTAATTGTTGGCGTTTACGCTTTACGTTCACGCCGAGGTAATGGGCTTCTTCATCACCAAGTTGCAGCAAATTCAGCGTTCCGGCGAGACACGTTGTTGCCATAATGGCGGGCAGAATGAAGGAACTGGCAACCAATAACGTTGGCCATTGCGCCTGACCGAGATTGCCCATCATCCACAACGTGAGTTGTCGTAGCTGTTGCTCATCGCCGATATAGCTCAGTATGCCGATCGCTGCGCCGCACAGGGCATTGATGGCGATACCGGCGAGTAACAATTGCATCATGCTGCCATCGCGATGGCGCTGTGTAATGAGAAAAATGATGGTGCAGACCACTAAACTTCCGGCGATGGCAAACACCATTTGTTCATAAAGCACCAGCACCACGGGGAAGGAAAAGGGCAGTACAATAGCAACGCCGACCATTAATGCCGAACCGCTACTGACGCCGAGCAATCCAGGGTCAGCCATGGGGTTGCGGAAAAGCCCCTGCATAATCACCCCGGCGGTTGCCAACGCGGCACCTACCAGCACGGCCAGTAAAACGCGTGGCAGGCGAATATTTAGCCAGATGTCGCGGTATTCCTCATCAAGAAGGGCGCTAAAGCTGATTTTTAACGCGCCCTGACTGGCACCGAACAGCACCAGGGCAAGCAATAATAGTGATAGCCCCATAAAGACACTGGCGGATGAAAATGAATCCTTGAGCACGCAAAACTCCGTTATGACGTTGCGGCGCGGAGAGTCTGCGCCGCATGGGATTACGCCGGTTTCAGGTCAGGTTCAATCAGACTGTAGATCTGCTTGTTGAGTGCTGGCGCGTTTGCCAGTTCATGAATGTGTGCGGCGACATCGGCACGGCGGACAAAACCATGACACTCCTGATTTTGTACCCGTTGTGCTTTGCCTGTTGCTGCGCCGTCAAGCAGACCGCCAGGGCGGAGAATGGCGTAGTCTAGCTGGCTGGTTTGCAGCCAGCTTTCTGCCAGTGTCTTTTCGCGCACCGCCTGACCAAACGCGGCTTTTGCCCGATCCGATAAGAACGGCCAACTATCGCCGCATCCCAAAGAAGTCACCAGAATCATGCGACGGATGCCTGCCTTTTCGGCCTCATCAATCACCGTTCTGTGGGCCAGATAATCCTGTGCGCCGCCCATTGTTGAGATGATAAGTGCTTGCGGACCAGCCGCGCGGCAGGCGGCTGCGACTACGCTGGCGTCACAAGCGTCGCCAGTAAAAACCTGCACACCTTGTTGCGCCAGTTGAGCCGCAGCGTCTGCACGGCGAACGACAGCGACGACCGGACGTTGTTCCGCCAGCGCCAGTTCAAGCGTTCTGGCGCCCACACCTTTTCCGCCCGCGCCAAAGAGTAGCCACGGTGTCATCAGGCGTGTTCCTTTAACGATGCTGCCAGAGCATGGAAGGCGTTGACCTGTTCACTCAGGAGCTGACGATGGTCATCCCTGCCGAGGAAGATTTTCAGCATGGCGCTGCCTTCTTTGTTGAAAAAGAGAATGGATGCGGTGTCCATGCCCATAAATTTACGTTCGATTAAGGCAATATGCGTGCAGTTTTCTGCTTTGATATGCCCGGACATGCCGTGCTTTCCACGCAGATTGAAATAGCCGTGGCGGTGGAAACCCGAAGGCAGTTCGCCGCTAAATTCGAGGATCACATCGGCAGTATGCACCAGCGTGGTGACGTTGCCCCATTCGCAGACGGTATCCCAGACAGTATCGAATTTATCGCCTGACACAACAGTCGGAGAGGGCAGATTTTTCACTACCTCCAGCAGCGTGGTGTTGTATTGTTCGGCGATCGCCTCCAGCGTACCGTCTGGCTCCGTTTTCAAAAATTCCTGTAACGAGACATGGCTCATAAATCACTCCTGTTATGGTTTTTCAAGCGCAATCGCTGGCGCATTAAGTACCTGAATCAGTTCATTAAGAGACTGCAAAATGTTGCTTGCCCAGAAACGACCTTCATTGGTCAACCGCAGGCACGTTGAAGCATCGCGGCTTAAGCCTTTTTGGTGCCACTGGGCCAGTAATGGTGCGAGTTTTTCGGCATGTGGCGTAAGTTCGTCCAGCGGTACACGCGCTGTTTCAATGCCCGATTGCAAGGTATGACGCCACTGCGCGTTACGTTCAGCGTTACGCATGATCATCATCAGCGGTTTTTTGCCTGCCGCGACGGATTCATGCCAGGTCTGCAGATCGCGTTCATTCATCCAGGAGTAACCATTAATCGAACCGCCGGCGCCGGAACCAAAGGCCAGACAATCGGCACCTTGTTTTATCAGCAGGTTATAGAGATTGCGTTCGCGTGTGGTACGGCCCCAGTGGCTGTTACTGATGCAGCGCCAACCGGCATCGTCCATAAAATCACACCCTTGCAGGTAAAGATCGCGACGTTCCGCCGGAGAGGGCACGGTAGTGCGCCCGTTTTCCACGGCTTTGCCCAGTGGCGTGTTGGGCAGGACGTTGAGCGCATAGAGGTCGACGCCGTCAAGACCGATATCGCGGGCAATAGCCAGATCTTCTCCCCAGGTTTGCGCATCCTGACCTGGCAGGCCAAACAGCAGGTCACAGACCACCGCAGCACGGTCGCGTTTGACCAGGCTTTCCATAAACGCAATGGCGGTTGGACCATCCGAGGTGCGGGCCATTTTCTTGCGGATTTTGCTGTTAAACGACTGAATACCAATTGAGAAGCGGTTTGCTCCCGCATCAAGGCAAGCGTCGATTCGGTCAGCGTCAAAATTCAGTACCCGGCCTTCAATGGTGATTTCACAATCGGGTGCCAGTGGTAATTTCTCTCGTAGTGTGGTGATGATTCTTGCCAAATCGCGCGCGGAGAGTGCGGAAGGCGTACCGCCACCGAAATAGACCGCATGGATGGGCGCGGACTGATGCAATACGCTGTCTGCCTCCTGTTCGATTTCTCGAATCAGGGCATCGGTATAATGAGCACACGCATCTTCATTAAAACGATTCTGATAAAAACCACAAAACGTGCAGTGTGTCGCGCAAAAAGGAATATGAAGATAAACCAGTCGCTTACGAGGTGAGGTTGTTTGACTGATCATCTCTTGCCAGGTCTGTGCCAGTTGTTCTTTGGCGACCGGAATGGCTCCACGAAACGGCATCATGGCACGCCTGTCTTTAAATGGCTGGTCACCGTCTAAAGCAAAATGAGGCGTGAGATCCAGGGTGTTTTTCATGTTCATACGTCTGATTTAAATCCGTTTATTGCGGCCAAAGTTGCTGGTGTAAAGACTCAACGACATCAGCAATACGCGGGCCCATTCCCAGAATCAGGTTTTGATCAACGGTGATAATGCGCTGGTTCTTCCAGGCGGCGGTGTGGGTAATTCCGGCAATAGAACGTAGCCGATTAATATCGCCATCGACCATTTGTGAGGTTACGACAATCACTTCAGGGTTAGCCGCAATCAGCGATTCCGCGCTGTAGCTTTTGTACTGCTGGTGGGTAGCGACGTTTTCTGCTCCGGCAAGCGACAGAATGGCGTCTGCGACGCTGCCTTTACCGGCGACCTGTGGCGCGCTGCCGCCAGCAGAGAGAATAAACATCGCTTTAACCGGGGCTTTTTTTGCCGCCACGCTTTGCTGTACTCGCTCCAGGCGTTGACTGATTTGTGTCACCAGCACCTCGCCTTGTTCAGGAACCTGTAGCGTTTTTGCCAGTTGGCGAATGTTGGCGTACATCTGCTCAAGGGTGGCTGGTACACGCGGCAGAGTGACGACGTTGACCTTTTGCGCCCGCAGTTGGTCGAGCACAATTTGCGGTCCTGCATCCTGCCAGGTAATTACGCTATCCGGGCGAAGTGACAAAATGCCTTCGCTGCTGAGTTGTTTCCAGTAGCCAATATGCGGCAGTTTGGCGGTTTCTGGTGGATAAGATGTCGTTTCATCGACACCCACTACGCGCTCGCCAGCACCCATCGCGTAGATTAGTTCCGTCAGTGATCCTCCTGCGACCACAATGCGTTCGGCAGCCGTTGCGCTAAAAGCCCAGCTAAGAGCCAGTACTGCCGTAAACAATTTTTTTCGTTTTACCGCAGTCTTCGCGGCAGAGGCCACGGCTGAAATACATAACGTTAGTGGGGAAAAAAGATACGGCCTGTTGGTGATCCTTGGCATCATATGAGAACTCTTATCGAATTGAGAATGATCATGATTATCATTTGAATTATATATGAAACACAACCGTCGATTCAATACGCAAGGCGTTACAAGCGTATTTATTTTTGATTTTTATCAAGATGCTTCGTCAGCTAACGTTCTTGTTACCGACAAAATTTCAGGGCGGGAAAAAGCTGAGATCTCCGAGATATCGCGGCTTGCAGAGCAAAGAGGAGAGAAAATTATCGCGGTTAACGACAACGTTTCGTTATGAGGTCGTGGGGGACTGCCACAAGAAAAAAATGGTTTTCTGGATACAGGATAGCTTTCATAACCCCCCTGTTTATTGTGTTAATGGCGGTTAAAAAAAAGCTTGATCATAAAAAATTGATCGATAATAATTCTCATTATCACGTCTGGCTTTAACAAAATATGACTATATGGATAACAAAATCATAGCTTTTGCAAGGGATAGCGCACAGCGCTCTTCACTCCAGATGCGGCATATCGCTTTGCCTGACAAAGAGGGCGAATTGTCCGGGATACCAGGCAATTTCACGGAATATAAACGCCCGTTAACTCACCCGGCGAATATTATCGCTTTGAATTGTAAATAAATTTATTTTTCGCCAGCCATCCCGGTATTAATCCAGGTAGCCAGCATTTTTTATTTTCCTCATGGAGAATCGCTATGTCACGTCCGCAATTTACCTCGTTGCGCTTGAGTTTGTTGGCTTTGGCTGTTTCTGCCACCTTGCCAACGTTTGCTTTTGCTACTGAAACCATGACCGTTACGGCAACGGGGAATGCCCGTAGTTCCTTCGAAGCACCAATGATGGTCAGCGTCCTCGACACTTCCGCTCCTGAAAATCAAACGGCGACTTCAGCCACCGATCTGCTGCGTCATGTTCCTGGAATTACCCTTGATGGTACCGGACGAACCAACGGTCAGGATGTAAATATGCGTGGTTATGACCATCGCGGCGTGCTGGTGCTTGTCGATGGCGTTCGTCAGGGAACGGATACCGGACACCTGAATGGGACTTTCCTCGATCCGGCGCTGATCAAACGTGTCGAGATTGTCCGTGGACCTTCGGCATTACTGTATGGCAGTGGCGCGCTGGGTGGGGTTATCTCCTACGATACGGTCGATGCAAAAGATTTGTTACAGGAAGGACAAAGCAGCGGTTTTCGCGTTTTTGGCACCGGTGGCACGGGGGACCATAGCCTGGGATTAGGCGCGAGCGCGTTTGGGCGAACGGAAAATCTGGATGGTATTGTGGCCTGGTCCAGTCGCGATCGTGGTGATTTACGCCAGAGCAATGGCGAAACCGCGCCGAATGATGAGGCTATTAATAACATGCTGGCGAAAGGAACCTGGCAAATTGATTCTGCCCAGGCTCTGAGCGGATTAGTGCGTTATTACAATAACGACGCGCGCGAACCAAAAAATCCGCAGACCGTTGAAGCGTCTGACAGCAGTAATCCGATGGTTGATCGTTCAACGATTCAACGTGATGCACAGCTTTCTTATAAGCTCTCTCCAGTGGGCAACGACTGGTTAAATGCTGATGCAAAAGTTTACTGGTCGGAAGTTCGTATTAATGCGCAAAACACGGGAAGTTCCGGTGAGTACCGCGAACAAACAACAAAAGGTGCCAAACTGGAGAACCGTTCCACTCTGTTTGCCGAGAGTTTTGCCTCTCACCTGCTGACGTATGGCGGTGAGTATTATCGTCAGGAACAGCATCCGGGCGGCGCGACGACGGGCTTCCCGCAAGCAAAAATTGATTTCAGTTCCGGCTGGCTACAGGATGAAATCACCTTACGCGATCTGCCGATTACCCTGCTTGGCGGAACCCGCTATGACAGTTATCGCGGTAGCAGCGACGGTTACAAAGATGTTGATGCCGACAAATGGTCGTCTCGTGCAGGGATGACTATCAATCCGACCAACTGGCTGATGTTATTTGGTTCATATGCCCAGGCATTCCGCGCGCCGACGATGGGCGAAATGTATAACGATTCTAAGCACTTCTCGATTGGTCGCTTCTATACCAACTATTGGGTGCCAAACCCGAACTTACGTCCGGAAACCAACGAAACTCAGGAATACGGCTTTGGGCTGCGTTTTGATGACCTGATGTTGTCCAATGATGCCCTGGAATTTAAAGCCAGCTACTTTGATACCAAAGCGAAGGATTACATCTCCACAACCGTCGATTTCGCGGCGGCGACAACCATGTCTTATAACGTCCCGAACGCCAAAATCTGGGGCTGGGATGTGATGACGAAATATACCACTGACCTGTTTAGTCTTGATGTGGCCTATAACCGTACCCGCGGCAAAGACACCGATACCGGGGAATATATCTCCAGCATTAACCCGGATACCGTTACCAGCACCCTGAATATTCCGATCGCTCACAGTGGCTTCTCTGTTGGTTGGGTCGGTACGTTTGCCGATCGCTCAACACATATCAGCAGCAGTTACAGCAAACAACCTGGCTACGGCGTGAATGATTTCTACGTCAGTTATCAAGGGCAGCAGGCGCTCAAAGGCATGACCACTACTTTAGTGTTGGGCAACGCCTTCGATAAAGAGTACTGGTCGCCGCAGGGCATTCCACAGGATGGACGTAACGGCAAAATTTTCGTGAGTTATCAATGGTAATCATCAGCCCCGATATTTCGGGGCATTTATCTGGAAGGAAGAGAGACAATGAACCACTACACACGCTGGCTTGAGTTAAAAGAACAAAATCCCGGAAAGTACGCGCGTGACATCGCAGGTTTAATGAATATCAGCGAAGCAGAACTGGCATTTGCGCGCGTCACGCACGACGCGTGGCGGATGCGCGGCGATATTCGTGAAATTCTGGCGGCGCTGGAAAGCGTTGGTGAAACCAAATGTATTTGTCGTAATGAATATGCAGTCCATGAGCAAGTCGGCTCGTTCACAAACCAGCATTTGAACGGTCATGCCGGATTAATACTCAACCCGCGCGCGCTGGATTTGCGACTGTTTCTCAATCAGTGGGACAGTGTTTTCCATATAAAAGAAAACACGGCTCGCGGTGAACGTCAGAGTATTCAGTTCTTTGATCATCAGGGCGATGCATTACTGAAAGTTTATGCTACCGACAATACCGATATGGCGGCATGGAATGAGCTTCTGGCACGCTTTATCGTCGAGGAAAATACGCCGCTTGAGTTAACAACGATTGATGCGCCTGCCGCACAAACCGACGTCGATGCCAGTGTTGTAGAACAAGAGTGGCGTGCGATGACGGATGTCCATCAGTTTTTTACGTTGCTCAAGCGCCACAACCTGACTCGTCAGCAGGCGTTCAATCTGGTGGCAGACGATTTGGCCTGCAAAGTATCTGGTAGTGCGCTGGCGCAGATTCTGGAATCTGCACAGCAGGATGGCAATGAAATCATGGTTTTTGTTGGCAACCGTGGCTGCGTACAGATTTTCACGGGTGTGGTCGAAAAAGTAGTGCCAATGAAAGGTTGGCTGAATATTTTCAACCCGACGTTTACTCTTCATCTATTAGAAGAGAGCATTGCTGAAGCCTGGGTTACCCGTAAACCGACCAGCGATGGCTACGTAACCAGCCTGGAACTGTTTGCTCATGATGGTACACAGATTGCGCAACTTTATGGTCAGCGTACTGAAGGGGAACAGGAGCAGGCGCAATGGCGTAAACAGATTGCGGCGCTGACGCAGGAAGGCGTTGCTGCATAACGAGTCATTGTCAGGAGGTCTGGCTGTCGCTGGGCCTCTTTATAAATATCAGCTGGAGATTTCAGACCAGATAATCAATATGTTGATGACGTACCAGTTCGTTGATCCGTTTAAGATTGAGGATCATCATAATATTGTGTTTATGGCAGTAGAATGTTTTCAGCGATATTTTTAGTTTCCCCAGAATATCTTCTGTCGTCATTTGATTCGCAATGCAGCTCAGAACCTGATGCTGTTTGCGCGAGAGTGACACGTCCGCTTCTGGTACAGAGCAATAACTGCCATTGAGCAGCGCGACGAAGTCAATAATTGTAATATTTCTCTGGACAAAGGTTACCGGAACTTTCCCCAGACAGCGTTTAATATTAAACGGCGAGAAAACAATGACATGAACAGGTCGCAGGCGTTCAATTTTGTTGAGCATTGATGAGTGGAATACATTATTCATTAATGTATCAATAATCACTAAGGCATTCTGATGCAACGTTAAGTCAATCTCTTTTTCGTTCTGTATATGAACGACATTACCTTTACTTATAATATTTTTCATCGCGGTGAAAAACATGGTGTCTTTGGTAATTATAAGAAACATAACCGACTCCCGTTGCGAACATTAACTTTATAATCAGGTCGCCAAAGGTAATAAAAAGGTCAGGGCTTGTAATTATAGTTATATAGAAATGATTTTATTGAAGATGCAGATATTTGAAAAATATCTGCATCTTTAAACCAAATTATTTCACCAGTTCTGGCGTTACCTGGCTAACTGCATTGGTGTAGTACGGTGCGCCCCAGCCGGGTTCAGGCCAGAATGCGCCGTAGCCGTAATCCCACAAGTTGTAGGTGGTATTGACCACTTCTCTCAAATGCCATACCTGAATCCCCTGCACATTTACGTCAACGAAGTTATATGGGACTTTATTGATAAATCCAGGTTGTTCGCCCTGAATGGTGCCGAGAACGGTGACAAAGTGGTTACGGTAGTTCACTGGGTCAAGGAAGCCGCTTTGTCTGGCGAGCAGTCGCCCTTGATAGTTGGCCTCAATGTCAGGTTTCGCATAGCTATCCAACGGCAATACGGCGATTTCTAGCAACGTATCTGTTTTACCGTTGATAACGTTGATAACCTTCCCGCCGAAGCGTGCCTGTTGGCCAACATACAAATTCGGTTGGTTATGAACAGCAACAAAACTTTTTTGAATATCAGGTTGGTTATTGCCTTTGATATTTTGCGGAATCGAACTACATGCGGCAAGAAAAAATGAAAGGCTGAAGATGAGTGCACCTTTTGTCTTGTTCATGTTACTATCCTTATCAACAAATGTTAAAACCATAATAGATATTTCTTTATAGTTTTCATCTGATTTTCAGGTGATATGCCTGATAGTAACGTAAACCTGTCTGATATTTATATCCTTGCAGATGAGTTCCGGAAAGCATTGATGTGTGATGTTATTATGTGTCTCCTTATAATATGGGATATTTTAGGGAGGCTCTTATTTCTAATGGTACATGGCGTAAAAATTGTTATTGATGTGATGATAATGGTTTATAAATGTTAGATATGCAAGCCATTCGTAATTTTAACTTTGGGGTTCTTCAATTTAAAACGCTTATTATATAACTCATTTTATCTGTTTATAAAAAACATTGTTTATCCGTCCTGCATGGATATCAATAATTTACTGAAATTGCACGATCGAAATTATGTATTTTTTGTCAATAATGAGAGGGCGCAGCCGCCCCCTTTGTTTATTTTAATCGTTTACCCGCCTCATCAACCACTTTCTCGCCATCTTCCTTGGTGAACGCGCCTTGTTGCGCATCTGGCAGAATTTCCAGCACCACTTCTGAAGGGCGGCACAGACGAGTTCCCAGCGGTGTAACCACAATCGGGCGATTAATCAGGATGGGATATTGCAGCATAAAGTCGATTAACCGATCGTCAGTAAATTTATCTTCTGCAAGGCCCAATTCCTCATACGGTTCAACGTTTTTACGCAGCAGCGCGCGTACGGAAATCCCCATATCGGCAATGAGTTTGACCAGTTCATCGCGCGTCGGCGGTGTTTCCAGATAATAGATAATGGTCGGTTCTGTACCGCTGTTGCGGATCATCTCAAGCGTATTACGCGACGTACCGCAGGCCGGGTTGTGATAAATGGTAATGTTGCTCATATCAGTATCTCATTACAAAGTGAAAGAGAGACGTAGCGCCAGCGCGGCGAGCGTCACAAACAGCACAGGCAGGGTCATGATAATCCCTGTACGGAAGTAATATCCCCAGCTGATAGTCATATTCTTCTGCGAAAGTACGTGCAGCCAGAGCAGCGTTGCCAGGCTACCAATCGGGGTAATTTTCGGCCCCAAATCGCAGCCAATCACGTTGGCATAAACCATCGCTTCTTTGATAACACCAGATGCCGTGCTGCCATCAATGGACAACGCGCCAACCAGTACCGTTGGCATATTGTTCATAATAGAAGAGAGGAAGGCGGTGAGGAATCCGGTGCCGAGCGTCGCGGCCCACAGGCCGTTATCCGCCAGCACGTTGAGTACGCCAGAAAGATATTCCGTTAATCCGGCATTGCGCAGGCCATAAACCACCAGATACATGCCGAGCGAGAAGATGACAATCTGCCAGGGCGCACCGCGCAGGACTTTGCCCGTATTAATCGCATGACCGCGTTTAGCGACGACAAATAATATCAGCGCGCCCACAGCCGCAATGGCGCTTACCGGAATGCCGAGCGGTTCCAGGACGAAAAATCCCACCAGCAGAAGCAGTAAAACAACCCAGCCAGTTTTGAACGTAGCAGGATCTTTGATCGCTTCTGCGGGAGATTTCAGCAGCGCCATATCGTAGTTCTGCGGAATATCTTTGCGGAAATAGAGATGCAGCATCACCAGGGTAGCCAGTATCGCGGCGATATCCACCGGTACCATCACCGAGGCGTATTCGCGAAAGCCGAGGCCAAAGAAATCAGCGGAAACGATATTCACCAGGTTGGAGACAATAAGCGGCAGGCTGGCGGTATCGGCAATGAATCCGGCCGCCATCACGAACGCAAGCGTCGTGCCTTTACTGAATCCTAAAGCCAGCAGCATGGCGATGACAATCGGCGTCAAAATAAGCGCCGCGCCATCATTGGCAAACAGGGCCGCAACGGCGGCACCGAGCAGGACAATCCAGGTAAACAGCAAGCGACCGCGTCCATTGCCCCAGCGTGAAACGTGCAGCGCCGCCCATTCAAAAAAGCCGGACTCATCCAGTAGCAGGCTGATGATAATGACGGCAATAAACGCAGCCGTCGCGTTCCAGACGATATTCCACACCACCGGAATATCACCCGGATGGACCACGCCCGTAGCTAACGCCAGTACTGCGCCGAGCGTTGCACTCCAGCCGATGCCTAAACCTTTCGGCTGCCAGATAACCAATACGATGGTCAGGACAAAGATAGCGCCTGCCAGTAACATAATGCCTCCCGGATAAAACACATGTGCAAATCCATATGTGTTTAGCTAAATTTTTTAACTGCAAATGTTCTTACTGTCTGCGGAACAGTTTTGCCGAGCCAGGTTGCGGACAATCGCCTGAATCTTTTCCTGTTCACACCGCCAGGCCTGCTCAATAATTTTCGCCGCCCATGCTGGAATATGCGGCGATAAGCGGTAATGAACCCACTTACCTTGCTTGCGATCCAGCAATAACCCGCTTTCACGCAGCAATGCCAGATGGCGGGATATCTTGGGCTGCGACTGATCGAGGGCAGTGCAGAGATCGCAGACGCATAACTCTCCCAGTTCGCTAAGCAGTAAAACGATGCCCAGACGGGTTTCATCAGCAAGAATTTTGAACAATTGGATGGGTAACAGAAATGACATATTGTGCTCCTGATTGTTGCAGGTAGTGTCTCTCTTCGAAGCGGATAAGTCAAAAACATATATGAATTAATGAATGTGTAAGTGCAGAGGAAGGTAATAGGTGTGAATTTTGAGTTGGGTATTCATTTGAAAGGCGGTCTGAATCAGGACGTAAAAAAACCGACTTTGCGTCGGTTTTTTACTCTTCAGC
The DNA here is from genome assembly GCF_005781135.1 of Escherichia sp. E3659. Classification (NCBI taxonomy): domain Bacteria; kingdom Pseudomonadati; phylum Pseudomonadota; class Gammaproteobacteria; order Enterobacterales; family Enterobacteriaceae; genus Escherichia; species Escherichia sp. E3659. The sequence continues at coordinate 24,084 of NZ_VATQ01000027.1, forward strand.
CTGAGTTGGTGGCTCTGGCTGAAGTGAGAGAGCTCTTATCTAACAGTTCAATACTATTAGCCAGTGGCTAACATTGCAAGAATTAGCGATTTCTTCAGCTGGCGGAGGGAGCACTTCGGTATATATCGCAGTGAAAGGCGATTTATATACTTTCACCGGATTATCGCCGTATTAAGCCTTGTCCGAATCAGGACGTAAAAAAACCGACTTTGCGTCGGTTTTTTTACTCTTCAGCCCAGAGTTGGTGGCTCTGGCTGGAGTGAGAATGCCATCATCTAACGCATCAATGCTAATACCATACTGAAACTATTGCAAGGACATGCTGGTTTTATAACCTGCGCGTACTGTATGATTATCCAGTTAGCTCTGAGGCATTTTCACTCTGGCAATGCGCATAAACGCTTTCAAAGTCCTGGTCAGAAGTACGGGTGGTGCCGTTAACTGATGCTCTGGCCGGAGTGAGAATGCCATTATCTAACAATAGGGCATGCGCCGTGACAGGCAGTGGATGAGTAAGCGGATGCATTCTCACTCCATCGCATGGAGAAAACGGGTGATTGATAAAGCAATCATCGTTCTTGGAGCGTTAATTGCGCTGCTGGAACTGATCCGCTTCCTGCTTCAGCTTCTGAACTGATAGCGGAAACGTAATTAAGGGCTAAGAGCACACTACTCTTAGCCCTTTAACATTTAACGCATTGTCACGAACTCTTCTGCCGCCGTTGGGTGAATGGCGACGGTATTGTCGAAGTCTTTTTTGGTTGCACCCATCTTCAGCGCCACCGCGAAGCCCTGCAACATTTCGTCCATACCAAAACCAATGCCGTGAATACCGACAATCTTCTCTTCTGGTCCAACGCACACCAGCTTCATGCGGCACGGCTGGCGGTGAGTGGTGACGGCGGTATACATCGCAGTGAAAGAGGATTTATACACTTTCACCTGATCGTCGCCGTACTGCTCGCGCGCCTGCGGTTCCGTTAAACCAACAGTACCAATCGGCGGATGGCTGAAGACCACGGTCGGAATGTTGCTGTAATCCAGATGCTCATCCGGCTTGTTATTAAACAGGCGTTCAGAGAGACGGCGACCCGCTGCAACTGCCACCGGTGTCAGTTCCACTGCACCTGTGTTATCGCCTACCGCGTAAATACCTTCAACGTTGGTGTTTTGATATTTATCGACGACGATATAGCCTTTTTCGTTGGTTTTAACGCCAGCGGCTTCGAGGTTGATGTTGTCATTGGCAGGCTCGCGACCAATCGCCCAAATCAGGCAATCCACCGTTTCACTGCGACCATCTTCCAGCTCCAGCGTCAGGCTACCATCGGCATTTTTCACTACCGCTTTCGGGATGGCGTTGGTGTGCAACTGCGGGCCTTCGGCGTTCATCACTTCAACCAACGTTTCAGAGATCATCGGGTCGAAGCTGCGCAGCGGCGCATGTTTACGCACAAACAGATGCGTTTTCGCGCCCAGGCCGTTAATCACGCCCGCCAGCTCAACAGCGATGTAACCCGCACCAACAACCGCTACGCGCTCTGGCAAAGCAGGAAGGGCGAAGAAGCCATCAGAATCAATACCGTATTCCACGCCTGGAATATCCGGGTGGCTCGGACGACCGCCGGTGGCGATCAGAATATGATCGGCCGTGATGGTTTCGCCGTTTACCTCCAGCGTTTTGGCATCAACGAAGCGGGCAAAGCCTTTGATTACATCAACGTTATTTTTACCGAGCACGTTTTCATAGGAAGTATGAATACGGTCGATATAGGCGGTACGGCTGGCGATCAACGTTTCCCAGTTGAATTTATTGATAGTGGTATCAAAACCATAATCCGGGCCGTACATATGGATCGCTTCACGGATTTGCGCCGCGTGCCACATCACTTTCTTCGGCACGCAGCCGACGTTCACGCAGGTGCCTCCCAGTTCTTTGGCTTCAATCAGTGCGCATTTCTGGCCGTACATAGCCGCGCGGTTGATGGAGGCGATACCGCCGCTGCCGCCGCCGATGGCGATGTAATCATAGTGTTTAGTCATGACAGAGTGTCCTTATCGTTGATTACCGCGATTGTAGCGCGAGACGTAATAGGTGCCAGCAATGGCTGCAATTACTCCGGCACGATCCAGCTTACGGTGGCGTGCCCGGTGCCTGCCGGAACCAGTTTGCTGTGCAGCCACGGCAGCACGTTATTCATCTGCTGTTCCAGCTTCCACGGCGGGTTAATCACAATCATGCCGGAAGCGGTCATGCCACGGCGATCGCTGTCTGGCAGTACCGCCAGTTCAATTTGCAGAATTTTGCGAATGCCGGTCGCTTCCAGGTCGTGGATCATGCGCTTAATTTGCTGGCGCAGCACCACTGGATACCACAATGCGTAAGTGCCCGTGGCGAAACGTTTGTAACCTTCTGCTATCCCGCTGACCACCGCCTGATAGTCGGTTTTCATTTCATACGGCGGGTCGATAAGGATTAAACCACGGCGGGAAACCGGCGGCAGTTTGGCCTTAAGCTGCTGGAAACCGTCGGCTTTTTCGACGCGCGCACGGCTGTCTTTCTGAAATTCAGAACGCAGCAACGGGTAATCGCTCGGGTGCAGCTCGGTCAGTTGCAGGCTGTCTTGTTCGCGCAGTAACTGACGAGCAATCAACGGCGAACCGGGGTAGTAACGCAACTGCCCGCTACGGTTGAAGTGTTTTACCACATCGATGTACGCCTCCAGCTCCGCAGGCAAATCGTCCTGCTGCCAGATACGGGCGATACCTTCGAGATATTCGCCGGTACGCTCGGCATGTTCGCTGCCTAACTGATAACGCCCGGCCCCTGCGTGGGTGTCGAGATAGAGAAACGGTTTATCTTTCTCTTTCAGCGACTCGATGATCAGGCTCTGAACGGTATGTTTAAGGACGTCGGCGTGGTTGCCAGCGTGAAAGCTGTGGCGATAACTGAGCATGGGTAAAGGTGTTCCGGTAAGTAAAAATCGGCCCGTATTCGGGGCGCACAAAAGCCTATCAGGACAGTATACCGAAAAGAGGCCGCTGCCGCGAAAGCGTAACGTTTCTCATTGAAATTCACTACACTTAACCCCATGCTACACACATTATGTAAAGCGCCTGTTGAGCGCTTCCTTAACCTCTTTAACCAGGACTGCGCTAATGACGAATCCGTTACTGACTCCCTTTGAATTGCCTCCGTTTTCTAAAATTCTCCCGGAACATGTCGTTCCTGCCGTGACTAAGGCGCTGAACGACTGCCGCGAAAATGTGGAGCGCGTAGTAGCGCAAGGGGCACCGTACACCTGGGAAAATCTCTGCCAGCCGCTGGCGGAAGTGGACGATGTGTTGGGGCGTATCTTCTCCCCGGTCAGCCACCTGAACTCGGTGAAAAATAGCCCGGAACTGCGTGAAGCGTACGAACAAACCCTGCCGCTGCTGTCGGAATACAGCACCTGGGTAGGGCAACATGAAGGGCTGTATAAAGCGTATCGCGACCTGCGCGATGGCGATCATTACGCCACGCTGAATACGGCTCAGAAAAAAGCGGTTGATAACGCACTGCGCGACTTCGAACTCTCTGGTATCGCTCTGCCGAAAGAGAAACAGCAACGCTACGGCGAAATTGCCACCCGTCTTTCTGAGCTGGGCAACCAGTACAGCAACAACGTTCTCGATGCGACGATGGGCTGGACCAAACTCGTTACCGACGAAGCTGAGCTAGCGGGGATGCCAGAAAGTGCGCTGGCTGCGGCAAAAGCCCAGGCCGAAGCGAAAGAACTTGAAGGCTACCTACTGACGCTGGATATCCCAAGCTACTTGCCGGTAATGACCTACTGCGACAACCAGGCCTTGCGTGAAGAGATGTATCGCGCTTATAGCACTCGCGCCTCCGATCAAGGCCCAAACGCCGGTAAATGGGACAACAGCAAGGTGATGGAAGAGATCCTCGCTCTGCGTCACGAACTGGCGCAACTGCTGGGCTTTGAAAACTACGCCTTTAAATCCCTTGCCACTAAAATGGCGGAAAACCCGCAGCAGGTGCTGGATTTCTTAACCGATCTGGCAAAACGCGCGCGTCCGCAGGGCGAAAAAGAGCTGGCGCAACTGCGCGCCTTCGCCAAAGCCGAATTTGGCGTCGATGAGTTGCAACCGTGGGATATCGCATACTACAGCGAAAAACAAAAACAGCACCTTTACAGCATCAGTGACGAACAACTGCGTCCGTACTTCCCGGAAAACAAAGCGGTTAACGGCCTGTTTGAAGTGGTGAAACGTATTTACGGCATCACCGCTAAAGAGCGTAAAGATGTTGATGTCTGGCATCCGGATGTACGTTTCTTCGAACTGTATGACGAGAACAACGAACTTCGCGGTAGCTTCTACCTCGACCTGTATGCCCGTGAAAACAAACGCGGCGGGGCGTGGATGGATGACTGCGTAGGCCAGATGCGTAAAGCCGACGGTTCGCTGCAAAAACCGGTCGCGTATTTGACCTGTAACTTCAACCGCCCGGTAAATGGTAAACCGGCGCTGTTTACCCATGACGAAGTGATCACCCTGTTCCACGAGTTCGGTCATGGTCTGCACCATATGCTGACCCGCATCGAAACTGCCGGAGTGTCTGGTATCAGCGGGGTACCGTGGGATGCGGTCGAACTGCCGAGCCAGTTTATGGAAAACTGGTGCTGGGAGCCTGAGGCGCTGGCGTTTATCTCTGGTCACTATGAAACTGGCGAACCGCTGCCGAAAGAGTTGCTGGATAAAATGCTGGCGGCGAAGAACTACCAGGCGGCGCTGTTTATTCTGCGTCAGCTGGAGTTCGGCCTGTTCGATTTCCGCCTCCATGCCGAGTTCCGCCCGGATCAGGGAGCGAAAATCCTCGAAACTCTGGCAGAAATCAAGAAACTGGTTGCCGTGGTACCGTCTCCGTCATGGGGCCGCTTCCCGCACGCTTTTAGCCATATTTTCGCCGGTGGTTATGCGGCAGGCTACTACAGCTACCTGTGGGCCGATGTGCTGGCAGCAGATGCCTTCTCGCGTTTTGAGGAAGAGGGCATTTTCAACCGCGAAACCGGACAGTCGTTCCTCGACAACATTCTGAGCCGTGGTGGTTCAGAAGAGCCGATGGATCTGTTCAAACGTTTCCGTGGTCGTGAACCGCAACTGGATGCGATGCTGGAGCATTACGGCATTAAGGGCTGATCATTCAGTGAAAATCTGCTTAATTGATGAAACGGGCGCCGGAGACGGCGCCTTATCTGTTCTGGCGGCCCGCTGGGGGCTGGAGCATGATGAAGACAACCTGATGGCGCTGGTGTTAACGCCGGAGCATCTGGAACTGCGCAAGCGTGATGAGCCAAAACTTGGCGGCATTTTCGTTGATTTTGTCGGCGGGGCAATGGCGCACCGTCGCAAATTCGGCGGTGGCCGCGGTGAGGCGGTGGCGAAAGCGGTGGGCATTAAAGGCGATTATCTGCCGGACGTGGTGGACGCCACCGCAGGACTTGGTCGCGATGCCTTTGTGCTGGCGTCGGTCGGCTGCCGCGTGCGGATGCTGGAACGTAATCCGGTGGTTGCCGCATTGCTCGACGATGGCCTGGCGCGTGGCTATGCGGATGCGGAGATCGGCGGCTGGTTGCAGGAGCGTTTGCAGTTAATTCACGCCTCCAGCCTGACGGCGCTGACCGATATTACCCCGCGCCCGCAGGTGGTTTATCTCGACCCGATGTTCCCGCATAAGCAGAAAAGCGCGCTGGTGAAAAAAGAGATGCGTGTCTTTCAGTCGCTGGTGGGGCCGGATCTTGATGCCGATGGATTGCTGGAGCCTGCGCGGCTGCTGGCGACCAAACGCGTGGTGGTAAAGCGTCCGGACTACGCGCCGCCGCTGGCGAATGTTGCCACGCCAAACGCGGTTGTCACCAAAGGGCATCGCTTTGATATTTATGCTGGTACACCGGCGTAAAAGTAAAACAGGGTAGCGATAACGCTACCCTGTTTTCTGCAAGAATAATCAATGGCTTTCCGGCGTCTCAATCATTCGTTTCAGCCACGGCACCATCAACAGCATCACTACAGCAACGCCCAGCGTGACCAGACCAATCTTACCAAACACGTTGGTATAGACAGGCAGCGTCTCAAGCGGGTCGGTAATGTTGTCTGGTACTGCGGTAAATGTTGCCACATAGCCGCCCAGCAAGAACGCGGCAGCCTGCGTAAGGAACCACATCCCGAGAATAAAGCCCATCAAATGTTGTGGCACCAGAGCGGCAATCATTGCGAGGCCCAGGGCGCTAATAAGCAGTTCACCTAAGCTCTGGAATAAGTAAACCAGCACGATAAACCATGGCGATGTCAGCCCCTGGGCATCCGCAAACCACATTCCTGCTGCGGCGGCTGTCAAAAAGCCCAGCGAGCACATAAACATACCGAGGGTAAATTTCATCGGCATGGAGAGGTCTTTGCCTTTGTTACCCAGATGCGTGTAAATGCCTGCCAGAACTGGGCTGGCGAGCACCACCCAGAACGGGTTAAGCGCCTGGAAGCTCACCGGGTTGATGGAAAAACCGAGAATTTCATGATGCACGTTGTTGATAGCAAAGAAGTTCAGCGACGTTGGCATCTGGGCGTAGAGGATGTAAAACACTACCGCTTCAAGCATCAGCACAAAGGCGACAAACATCTTATTGCGCCCGGTTTTATCCAGCTTGAATGCCTGACGGAAGAAGATAATGGTCACGACGATAGAGAGCACAATCAGTACCAGATTGGCGACTTCCACGTTGTGCATCAGCCATGCGCAAACGAAAATCATCACCACGCTGCCAAGCAGCACGTACAACAATTTGCTGAAGTTCATCGGTCGGAAATCTGGTTCAGAACCAATATCTTTCACCATTCCGCGACAGGCGATGTAAACCAGTAGCGCGACAATCAATCCTGCTCCGCATAAGTTATAGGTGACGGAATAGCCAAATCTGTCAGCGATAACCGGTGCTAGCGACAGCGCAATCAACGAGCCGATATTGATCGACATATAGAACAGGGTGAAAGCGCCATCGAGACGTGGATCTTTCGGTGGATAGCACTTCGAAAGCAGGCTTGCCGGGTTGGCTTTAAACAGGCCGTTGCCGACGGCGATTGTTCCCAGCGCGATGAATATCAGGTCTGGCTTGAGTAGCGACATCCCGGTCATGAAGTAGCCCATCGCCAGAACAATTGCCCCAAGGACAATGGTGCGTTTAGTTCCTAACAGATGGTCGCCAACATAACCGCCGATCGAGATAAGGCCATAGACCAGCGCAGCGAAGGCACCAAAGGTGACAAAAGCCTGTTCTTGTGAGAAACCGAGCTGTTTAACGAAGAAAACGGCCAGGACGCCTTGCACGCCGTAGTAACCGAATCGCTCCCATAGTTCGACAAAAAAGATCATGAAGAATGGGCGAGGTTGTTGCAGCATCCCAGTGGGTGTTGTTGTATTCATAATTTTTAGCCTTTCAATACCATCATGAAAAGTATGAACGCGTAAGTGATTGCGTGCGAAAGAGTTTACACACGTCTAAAATTCTTAATATTGATGTAATGAATGCATTAATGCACTATCACAACAAAAAACAACCAGCTAATCATGCTGGCTGTTTGAGATATGATGGCGCTAAATGCTATTTTGTCGTGATGTAAATTTGAATTATTCGATGCGTAGAGGAACTTTCTGACTGCGGATGAACACCGGCTTGATTGAGCACTCCCGTGTTTGTACCCACACGTTGCATTCGGGTGCAACACAAAAAGCAGAACGCCCGCATAAGCGGGCGTTCAGGAGCAAGTGGGGGAGATATTATTCTTCTTCGTCGCGCAGCGGAACAATCAGCATATCAACGTGAACGGTGTTGATCAGCTGACGCGCGGAAGACATCAGTTTGCTCCAGAAGTCCTGGTGGTGACCACAAACAACCAGGTCCATGTCGTATTTCTTGATCGCATCAACCAGAACCTGACCCAAATCGCCGCTGCCGCTAAGGGTTTCAGTGATGGGGTATCCTGCGTTGGTGGAGAGTTCGGTCAATGCATGATGAGTCTCTTCGGAAATGCGTTTCTGCATGTCACCCAGATTTACATCAATAAGTCCGGTGTATAGGTCAGAGTAGTTTACATCTACGTGGATCAGAGAAACTTTCGCATTGTAGGGGCGAGCCATAGAGACAGCTTTCTCTACCAGAACTTTGCTTTCCGGGGAGAGATCGACCGCGATGAGAATGTGTTTATAAGCCATAGTGTTACTCCTTCCATAAAGTTGTCGATGACTGGCCAGCTTGCGTTTCTTGTGCCGTTACGTCACCCGCGTCCTGCGAACTACGTGCGCGGGGCTAACCCAGCCGTAAAGATTCAGTGAAAAGACCATCCTTACCTTATAGCGACCTGGATGATCCGTCAATCCGCCTTGCTTACCAATCAGATAATCAAATTTTCTACATGAATGTATTGATAGTGGTTAACCTTATGGAAAAAAAACAACCTGATCTCCTACACTATCTATAGAGCCGCTCGGATGTTTGCCATCACAAAAGCGGTTTCTCCAGGACCTGGTGTTAACTGATTGGCAGCGTATCGGGAGCGGTAGCCCCGGAGGGGAACTCCGCGGGCAGGTCGCCGGGGAGGGGGTATGATAAGCACCGTCGCATTATTTTGGGCTTTATGTGTCGTTTGCATTGTTAACATGGCGCGCTATTTCTCATCACTACGCGCGTTGTTAGTGGTACTGCGTAATTGCGATCCATTGCTCTATCAATATGTTGATGGAGGGGGCTTTTTTACCTCACATGGCCAACCCAACAAACAGGTGCGTCTCGTTTGGTATATCTATGCCCAACGTTATCGCGATCATCACGATGATGAGTTTATCCGTCGCTGCGAGCGCGTGCGTCGTCAGTTTATTCTGACCAGCGCATTGTGTGGCCTGGTGGTGGTAAGCCTGATTGCGTTGATGATTTGGCATTAAGCGTCACGGTAATAACGCATAAAAAAAGCGGGCCAGTAAACTGACCCGCTCGTTTTTATGCGTGCGATTACAGGAACTGCAAGGAGATCCAGTACAGCGCACCGGAGAGCAGAACTGCAGCCGGGAGGGTAAACACCCAGGCCATCAGAATGCTGGTTACGGTTTTACGCTGTAAGCCGCCGCCGTCAACCACCATTGTCCCCGCTACGGAAGAGGAGAGTACGTGAGTGGTGGAAACCGGCATCCCGGTATAACTCGCCAGACCGATAGACACCGCTGCCGTCATCTGAGCAGACATCCCCTGAGCGTAGGTCATGCCTTTCTTACCGATTTTCTCACCGATAGTGGTCGCCACACGACGCCAGCCAATCATCGTACCGATACCTAACGCCAGCGCGACCGCCATGATGATCCACACCGGAGCATACTCGATGGTGCTCAGCATATCGGACTTCAGTTTCTTCAACAGACGCTGATCATCCGCAGTGACGCCAGGCATTTTCACCACTTTGTCGATAGTGTCAGAAACGCACAGCATAATGCGGCGCATCTGGCTACGTTGGTCAAGCGACAGCTTGTCGTAGCTTTCCACATCGGCGGTCAGCATGCCTTTCAGGCGGTTGAGCGCGTTAATGGTATTCGACGGATGGCAATGGAACTCCGCAGGTTGTGTTGCGCCTGCTTCCGGAGCCGGTACTAACTGATCGGCACCGGTCGCCTGTTTAAGCAGCGCAGGATGCTGCTCAAAGTAAGCTTCCACATTGTTGATGGCATCACGGGTACGGGTGATTTCGTAGCCAGTGGCATTCATATTCACCACGAAGCCCGCTGGCGCGACGCCAATCAGAACCAACATAACCAGACCAATGCCTTTCTGACCATCGTTCGCGCCGTGAGAGAACGCCACGCCGATAGCGGAAAGGATCAGCGCGATACGCGTCCAGAACGGCGGCTTTTTCTTGCCGTCTTTCTTTTCACGTTCCGCTGGGGTCAGGTGGATACGGGCGCGTTTCTTGGTGCCGCTCCAGTAGCGACGCAGCAAGAAAATCAGACCGCCAGCAAACACCAGGCCGACAATAGGGGAAACGATCAGAGATGCGAAAATACTTAATACTTTCGGGATATTGAGTGCATCCACCACTGACGTACCGGTCATCAACGCATTGGTTAAACCAATACCGATGATCGCGCCAATCAGCGTATGGGAGCTGGATGCAGGTAAACCAAAGTACCAGGTACCAAGGTTCCAGATAATTGCTGCCAGCAACATAGAGAACACCATGGCAAGACCATGGGACGATCCCATATTAAGCAGCAGATCTGTCGGCAGCATATGCACAATGGCATAGGCAACACTAAGACCACCCAGCAAAACACCCAGGAAGTTGAACACTGCCGCCATAACCACAGCGAGCTGAGAACGCATCGCGCGGGTATAGATGACAGTTGCCACGGCGTTGGCTGTGTCATGGAAACCATTGATGGCTTCGTAGAACAGCACAAAAGCCAGTGCAAGCAATAATAACAGCCCGGTATGCAAATCCAGGCCAGCAAACAAATGTAGCATAGGACGTTACGCCATTTTGAGGACATGAACGCGGCGCATTATCAGTGACTTTCGCGGCGCGGGCAAAGTGAAATATAGATTTTTTTGATTTGCCTCCTGTATGAATTTCGCTCAAAAAATAATTATCTTATATAATTCAGACAAATACTTCCCCTAAGTAATATTGCTGCTGGTGCGGCCACTGAGGAATCTTTACAATTCACGCCCATTTTTTCTAAGAGGAGCGCAACGTGGAAAGGTTTGATGCCATTATTATAGGCGCTGGTGCGGCGGGTATGTTCTGTTCTGCGCTGGCAGGTCAGGCAGGACGCCGGGTTCTGCTGATCGATAATGGTAAAAAACCAGGGCGCAAAATCCTCATGTCTGGCGGTGGGCGCTGCAACTTTACCAACCTTTATGTCGAACCAGGTGCTTATCTGAGCCAAAATCCGCATTTTTGTAAGTCTGCACTCGCGCGTTTTACCCAGTGGGATTTCATTGATCTGGTCAATAAACACGGCATCGCCTGGCACGAGAAAACGTTAGGGCAACTCTTCTGTGATGACTCCGCTCAGCAGGTTGTCGACATGCTGGTGGATGAGTGCGAGAAGGGCAATGTGACCTTCAGATTACGTAGCGAAGTGTTGAGCGTGACGAAGGATGACGCGGGATTCACGCTTGAACTGAATGGTATGACAGTAGGCTGCGATAAACTGGTCATCGCGACCGGAGGCCTCTCGATGCCGGGTCTGGGCGCGTCGCCGTTCGGTTATAAGATTGCCGAACAATTCGGGCTGAACGTGTTGCCGACGCGCGCAGGCCTGGTGCCATTCACCCTGCATAAACCGTTGCTGGAAGAGTTACAGGTGCTGGCAGGCGTTGCAGTACCTTCAGTGATCACCGCTGAAAACGGCACCGTATTCCGTGAGAACTTACTCTTCACCCATCGCGGCTTGTCTGGCCCTGCGGTATTGCAGATATCCAGCTACTGGCAACCGGGTGAATTTGTCAGCATCAACCTGCTACCGGATGTCGATCTGGAAGCCTTTCTTAATGAACAGCGTAACGCGCATCCGAATCAGAGCCTGAAAAACACGCTGGCGGTTCATCTGCCGAAACGGTTGGTTGAACTGTTACAACAACTCGGGCAGATCCCGGACGTCTCGTTAAAACAGCTCAACGTGCGTGACCAACAGGCGCTCATTGCCACATTGACCGACTGGCGCGTACAACCTAACGGCACTGAAGGCTATCGCACCGCCGAAGTGACGCTCGGCGGCGTGGACACCAATGAACTCTCTTCACGGACGATGGAAGCGCGTAAAGTTCCGGGCTTGTACTTTATCGGTGAAGTGATGGACGTTACCGGCTGGCTGGGGGGCTATAACTTCCAGTGGGCGTGGTCCAGTGCGTGGGCCTGTGCACAGGATTTGGCCTCAGAATAACGCTTGCGTTACATATCCCATAACCACTGCCATTCCTAAAATTACCATCAGAAAGGCAATAATCATCGGCGTGCGAAACATCGATTTCAGCAAAATAACTTCTGTTAAGCTGGCACCCGCGCTACCGATGATGAGTGCCATTACAGCTCCCATCCCCATGCCTTTGGTCATTAATACCGAGGCGAGGGGAATGACGGCCTCTGCACGTATATAGAGCGGGATACCTATAACCGCGCTCAGGGGGATGGCCAGTGGATTATCCGTTCCGGCATGTGCTGCAATCCATTGTGCTGGAATAAAGCCGTAAATAAATGAGCCAATTAGCACCCCAATTAACAGATAGGGCAGCACTTCTTTAAATTGCAGCCATGCATCCTTTATTGCCTGAGTCGGCAGGCTGGGGGGAGCCGTTTTGGCAGCACTATAGCAATTAACAGCAGGTTTTGCGGTACAGCAAGATGTGGTTTGCGGTGTAAACGTCACGGAGCGCAAGCTAATTACGGGTTTATCGAACACCGGTTTGCAGCAGCTCGCGTTGCTCCCCTTCGCCGGTATGACGTATCGTTCAAAGCCAACAAAATCCAGTAACAAACTGGCGGTCAGCGAAACGCCGCACGCAATAACGGCGTACAACAACGTGACCTTCCAGCCAAATGTTGCCCACATTAGCCCGACGATAATCGGGTTGAGTAATGGTGAAACAAACAAAAAGGTGAGCGTTGGGCCAAATCCCGCTTTTGCAGAAAGAAGACCGCGAAGCATGGGAATGGTTGAGCAACTGCAAAACGGAGTCACTGCACCTAACATTGCTGCCAGCAAATAACCGCGCCCTTTACGCGCACCCATCATTTTCTGGATCTTATGATCCGGGATTTTATGACGGATTACGCTGACACCAGCACTGATAAGAAGAAAAAGTAACGATAGCTCTACGGCTAAGAACAGGAACATCCCGGCGGCGTCGCGCAGCCCTGGTAACCATTCAAACATTTTATACCCTCTTTAAAACGATATTTCTAAAATTATCGAAATAAAGAGCGGTGAGCAAGATATTTCTGGTATTATCGAAATATCAATTAGCCGGAGAAACTACTTATGGAACTGGAAGATGTCGCTAAGGCACTGAAAGAATTAGGTCATCCGACCCGTTTGTTTATTTTTCGTCACCTGGTCAAAGCGGGAGAACGCGGGATGCCGGTAGGCGAGTTACAGAAGGAACTTGCGATCCCCGCATCGACCTTGAGCCACCATATCTCGGCGCTGGTCTCCGTTGGTCTGGTTAAGCAAAACCGCGAAAGTCGCACGTTGATGTGTGTCTCGCAATATGATGTGCTGGAAGGGATTATTAGTTTTCTGCGTGAAGAGTGCTGCGTGAATAACGGGAAGTATTAATATTCGCCAGGCTGTAACTAACCACAACCCGGCGAGAGTCATTATTTTTTCGCAGAACCCGCTTCTAATATAGAAACGATGGAAAACAGTGTAAAACACACTGCACCTAAGCCAACCAAAACTCGCGAAGGAATAAAATAAGCCATATCGGTTTGCGCAATTTCAGCAAGGAACGCTGCGAGGAACAGGCAAAACAGACAGGTAAATACCGGAATCATGGGTATTCTGTTGGCTAACGAACAGGTGCGCCGCCATACCAACGCCAACAGCCACACTTTGGAGAAAATGCTGTAGCAGATCATCCCCAGACAAATAAGAATAATGCCGGGTGCCAGTCTGGCACTTTCATCAGAACTGACTAAAACGTAGATCCCCTGAATAACCGTCAGTGATCCAAGTAAAATAACCCAATAGCACCACAGCCAATGCTCTTTCACTGAGAACGTATTCCGCGTTTGATGGACAATAGTGGCGACAAGGCCGATAAGACAAGCGCAAATTGCAGTTAACCCCAGCAGTACGTGACCAGCAACATAATGTGGTGTGATATTTGCACTACGTAACAGCGCGACTGACCAAATGAAACCAAAGAGAGTAAGCAGAACGGGAACGGCAATTAAGCCATTACCGATTGTTGAAGAATAAGCCTGCAACGGCGTACCATCACTCTTACTGCCCGAGGCGTTTTTGGGAATTAGCAGAAAATGCCCGGAAGACGCCGCCACGGTGGATACGCAGGCGGCAATCATCCCAACACCGAAAATAACATGCCCGGCAACAAATTCATCGGCCATGACATTATCACTTGCCAGCAGTAACCATCCCCAAATCATAGTTGCGACAGACCCAGCGTAACCAATAACAGGAAAAAGTGTGTTGTAGAGCTTATTCACACCATGCGTTAACTGCGAAATAATAATAAACGCAGTAGTGAATAATGCCAGACAGATTGCAGAAAGCGAAATAAGTACATGCCCCGCCACAAAATACTCACTTTGCCCGGAACCTGCTAATACAAAATCACCCAATGCAATACATATTATCCCCATAATTAAAGGGATTAATTTAAATAGCCATCCGATATATATATTCATTTTAAACTCCATGTGTACTTTCTGCTAATATAAGAAAGCGTATCAGTAGTATTTTTAGTCAGTTAAATATAACAATGAGATACCACCAAATGTAACAAGTAACTTTACTATAGCCGGATTTATTGCCCTGAGTGTTAAGTTTTAGATGTGAGTTAATGCTGATAAATAAATATTTATCCTAAGGTAAATTCCGAGTTAATATCTTTATCCTATTTTTATTTTGTTGATTTAAACGACCTTGTTCGAGATTGCTTTATTTAATACACAAGCATTTATCATCTATCATCTTTTCAAAAAAACATTTCACTTTCGGTAAATATTTGCACCTCGGCGATAATAACGCTATGTGATAGTCATCGGATTTTCTGTTATGCAAACCTACGCAGTAGTATCTGAGAACCTGTGCAGAAGATTTTTGGTTAAAAACGCTATCGAACAGAAGAACATCGCGATGTATCACAAGCTGATGGTAATCAAATAGACAACATGAATATAAATGTTAGTATTTAATTGATTTCACTTATGAGTATGCGTGTTTCATTTACGGCCAGGAATGCTGATGATGACAACATTACTACCCGTTTTCACCAGACCTTCCCCGTTGGCGCTCAGTTTGCTGCGCCCTGGCCGCCTTTGCCGTTTCCTTCTTATCCCGGATGGAATAATTCGCTGAACGTCGTTCGGTGGCAGTTGTAACACGCGTCGATTGCTTACAGGGATTATGGCGGGTCGATTATGGATAATATTAAGCGCCATCTGGCGTGGTGGGTTGTCGGGTTACTGGCGGTGGCTGCTATCGTGGCGTGGTGGCTGTTGCGCCCGGCAGGTGTGCCGGAAGGCTTTGCCGTCAGCAATGGGCGCATTGAAGCGACGGAAGTGGATATCGCCAGCAAAATTGCCGGGCGTATCGACACCATTCTGGTGAAAGAAGGCCAGTTTGTTCGCGAAGGCGAAGTGCTGGCGAAGATGGATACTCGCGTGTTGCAGGAACAGCGACTGGAAGCCATCGCGCAAATCAAAGAGGCGCAAAGTGCCGTTGCCGCCGCGCAGGCTTTGCTGGAACAGCGGCAAAGTGAAACTCGCGCCGCTCAGTCGCTGGTTAATCAACGGCAAGCTGAACTGGACTCCGTAGCCAAACGTCATACCCGTTCCCGCTCGCTCGCCCATCGTGGGGCTATTTCTGCGCAACAACTGGATGACGACCGCGCCGCTGCCGAAGGCGCCCGTGCTGCGCTGGAATCGGCAAAAGCCCAGGTTTCGGCTTCTAAAGCCGCTATAGAGGCGGCACGCACTAATATCATTCAGGCGCAAACTCGCGTCGAAGCGGCACAAGCCACTGAACGGCGCATTGCCGCAGATATCGATGACAGCGAACTGAAAGCCCCGCGTGACGGACGCGTGCAGTATCGGGTTGCCGAGCCAGGGGAAGTGCTGGCGGCAGGCGGTCGGGTGCTGAATATGGTCGATCTCAGCGACGTCTATATGACTTTCTTCCTGCCAACCGAGCAGGCGGGTACGCTGAAACTTGGCGGCGAAGCCCGGCTGATCCTCGATGCTGCGCCAGATTTGCGTATTCCTGCAACCATCAGTTTTGTCGCCAGCGTCGCCCAGTTCACGCCAAAAACTGTCGAAACCAGCGATGAGCGGCTGAAACTGATGTTCCGTGTCAAAGCGCGTATCCCACCGGAATTACTCCAGCAGCATCTGGAATATGTCAAAACGGGCTTGCCGGGCGTGGCGTGGGTGCGGGTGAATGAAGAACTTCCGTGGCCTGACGACCTCGTGGTGAGGTTGCCGCAATGACGCATCTGGAACTGGTTCCCGTCCCGCCTGTCGCGCAACTGGCGGGCGTGAGCCAGCATTATGGAAAAACCGTTGCGCTGAACAATATTACTCTCGATATTCCGGCCCGTTGCATGGTCGGGCTGATTGGCCCGGACGGCGTCGGGAAGTCGAGCTTGTTGTCGTTGATTTCCGGTGCCCGCGTCATTGAACAGGGCAATGTGATGGTGCTGGGCGGCGATATGCGCGACCCGAAGCATCGCCGCGACGTCTGCCCGCGCATCGCCTGGATGCCGCAGGGGCTGGGCAAAAATCTCTACCACACCTTATCGGTGTATGAAAACGTCGATTTTTTCGCCCGCCTGTTCGGTCACGACAAAGCGGAGCGGGAAGTCCGAATCAATGAGCTGCTGACCAGCACCGGGTTAGCACCGTTTCGCGATCGTCCGGCGGGAAAACTCTCCGGCGGGATGAAGCAAAAACTTGGGCTGTGCTGTGCGTTAATCCACGACCCGGAACTGTTGATTCTTGATGAGCCAACAACGGGGGTTGACCCGCTCTCCCGCGCCCAGTTCTGGGATCTGATCGACAGTATTCGCCAGCGGCAGAGCAATATGAGCGTTCTGGTCGCCACCGCCTACATGGAAGAGGCCGAACGCTTTGACTGGTTGGTGGCGATGAATGCCGGAGAAGTGCTGGCAACCGGTAGCGCCGAAGAGCTGCGGCAGCAAACGCAAAGCGCCACGCTGGAAGAGGCGTTTATTAATCTGTTACCGCAAGCGCAACGCCAGGCGCATCAGGCGGTAGTGATCCCACCGTATCAACCGGAAAACGCAGAGATTGCCATCGAAGCGCGCGATCTGACCATGCGTTTTGGTTCCTTCGTTGCCGTTGATCACGTCAATTTCCGCATTCCACGCGGGGAGATTTTTGGTTTTCTTGGATCGAACGGCTGCGGTAAATCCACCACCATGAAAATGCTCACCGGACTGCTGCCCGCCAGCGAAGGTGAGGCGTGGCTGTTTGGGCAACCGGTTGATCCAAAAGATATCGATACCCGCCGTCGGGTGGGCTATATGTCGCAGGCGTTTTCGCTCTATAACGAACTCACCGTGCGGCAAAACCTGGAGTTACATGCCCGTTTGTTTCACATCCCGGAAGCGGAAATTCCCGCGCGAGTGGCTGAAATGAGCGAGCGTTTTAAGCTCAACGACGTTGAAGATGTTCTGCCGGAGTCATTGCCGCTCGGCATTCGCCAGCGGCTTTCGCTGGCGGTGGCGGTGATTCATCGCCCGGAGATGTTAATCCTCGATGAGCCTACTTCTGGCGTCGATCCGGTGGCGAGGGATATGTTCTGGCAGTTGATGGTCGATCTCTCGCGCCAGGACAAAGTGACCATTTTCATCTCCACCCACTTTATGAACGAAGCGGAACGTTGCGACCGCATCTCACTGATGCACGCCGGAAAAGTGCTTGCCAGCGGTACACCGCAGGAGCTGGTTGAGAAACGCGGAGCCGCCAGTCTGGAAGAGGCATTTATCGCCTATTTGCAGGAGGCGGCAGGGCAGAGCAACGAAGCCGAAGCGCCGCCCGTGGTACACGACACCACCCACGCGCCGCGTCAGGGATTTAGCCTGCGCCGTCTGTTTAGCTACAGCCGCCGCGAAGCACTGGAACTGCGCCGCGATCCGGTACGTTCGACGCTGGCGTTGATGGGAACGGTGATCCTGATGCTGATAATGGGTTACGGCATCAGTATGGATGTGGAAAACCTGCGCTTTGCGGTGCTCGACCGCGACCAGACTGTCAGTAGCCAGGCGTGGACGCTCAATCTCTCCGGTTCCCGTTACTTTATCGAACAGCCACCGCTCACCAGTTATGACGAGCTTGATCGTCGGATGCGTGCGGGCGATATCACGGTGGCAATTGAGATCCCTCCCAATTTCGGGCGCGATATCGCGCGTGGTACGCCTGTGGAACTCGGCGTCTGGATCGACGGAGCGATGCCCAGTCGTGCCGAAACGGTAAAAGGTTACGTGCAGGCTATGCACCAGAGTTGGCTTCAGGATGTGGCAAGCCGACAATCCGCGCCCGCCAGCCAAAGCGGGCTGATGAATATTGAGACGCGCTATCGCTATAACCCGGATGTAAAAAGCCTGCCAGCGATTGTTCCGGCGGTGATCCCGCTTCTGCTGATGATGATCCCGTCAATGCTAAGCGCCCTTAGCGTGGTGCGGGAAAAAGAGCTAGGGTCGATTATCAACCTTTACGTGACCCCCACCACCCGTAGCGAATTTTTACTTGGCAAACAGCTGCCGTACATCGCGCTGGGGATGCTGAACTTTTTCCTGCTCTGCGGCCTGTCGGTGTTTGTGTTTGGCGTACCGCATAAAGGCAGTTTCCTGACGCTCACCCTGGCGGCGTTGCTGTATATCATCATCGCCACCGGAATGGGGCTGCTGATCTCTACCTTTATGAAAAGCCAGATTGCCGCCATTTTCGGTACGGCGATTATCACGTTGATCCCGGCGACACAGTTTTCCGGGATGATCGATCCGGTAGCTTCGCTGGAAGGTCCTGGACGTTGGATCGGCGAGGTTTACCCGACCAGTCATTTTCTGACTATCGCCCGCGGAACGTTCTCGAAGGCGCTTGATCTGACTGATTTGTGGCAACTTTTTATCCCGTTGCTGATAGCCATCCCGCTGGTGATGGGCTTAAGCATCCTGCTGCTGAAAAAACAGGAGGGATGATGCGCCATTTACGCAATATTTTTAATCTGGGTATCAAAGAGTTGCGCAGTCTGCTCGGTGATAAAGCGATGCTGACGCTGATTGTCTTCTCGTTTACGGTGTCGGTGTATTCATCAGCGACCGTTACGCCTGGATCGTTGAACCTCGCGCCGATCGCCATTGCCGATATGGATCAATCGCAGTTGTCGAACCGGATCGTTAACAGCTTCTATCGCCCATGGTTTTTGCCGCCGGAGATGATCACCGCCGATGAGATGGATGCCGGGCTGGACGCCGGACGCTATACCTTCGCGATAAATATTCCGCCTAATTTTCAGCGTGATGTCCTCGCCGGACGCCAGCCGGATATTCAGGTGAACGTCGATGCCACGCGCATGAGCCAGGCATTTACCGGCAATGGGTATATCCAGAATATTATCAACGGTGAAGTGAACAGCTTTGTCGCGCGCTACCGTGATAATAGCGAACCGTTGGTATCGCTGGAAACCCGGATGCGCTTTAACCCGAACCTCGATCCCGCGTGGTTCGGTGGGGTGATGGCGATCATCAACAACATTACCATGCTGGCGATTGTATTGACCGGATCGGCGCTGATCCGCGAGCGTGAACACGGCACGGTGGAACACTTACTGGTGATGCCGATAACGCCGTTTGAGATCATGATGGCAAAGGTCTGGTCGATGGGGCTGGTGGTGCTGGTGGTATCGGGATTATCGCTGGTGCTGATGGTAAAAGGCGTGCTGGGCGTACCGATTGAAGGCTCGATCCCGCTGTTTATGCTGGGCGTGGCGCTCAGTCTGTTTGCCACCACGTCAATCGGCATTTTTATGGGGACGATAGCGCGTTCAATGCCGCAACTGGGGCTGCTGGTGATTCTGGTGCTGCTGCCGCTGCAAATGCTTTCTGGTGGCTCCACGCCGCGCGAAAGTATGCCGCAGATGGTGCAGGACATTATGCTGACCATGCCGACGACACACTTTGTTAGCCTCGCGCAAGCCATTCTCTACCGTGGTGCCGGATTCGAAATCGTCTGGCCGCAGTTCCTGACGCTGATGGCAATTGGCGGCGTGTTTTTCACCATCGCGCTGCTGCGATTCAGGAAGACGATTGGGACAATGGCGTAAGGAAGGGAAACTTGACTTCATACTGTGATGTCATACTATTGATGTCATAAAGTGAAGTCATAAGGACATGCCATGAGAATCCAGGTACAGGCTTTACGGAAGAAACAAAAAAATACATTGGATCAAATATTTAAATCTCCTGTTCCTCAAGGGATCAAGTGGTCTGATATAGAGTCACTGGTTAAAGCATTAGGCGGAGAAATTAAGGAAGGAAGAGGTTCGCGTTGTAAGTTCATACTAAATATGAGCGTTGCGTGTTTCCATCGGCCTCATCCGTCGCCAGATACCGATAAAGGCGCTGTAGAAAGCGTGCGTGACTGGTTATTAAGTATAGGGGTAAAACCATGATCAAACTGAAGACGCCAAACTCTATGGAGATTGCCGGGCAACCAGCTGTTATTACCTACGTGCCAGAACTGAATGCATTTCGTGGCAAATTCCTGGGCTTGTCAGGTTATTGTGATTTTGTCTCTGACAGTATTCAGGGGCTGCAAAAAGAAGGGGAGCTTTCCCTGCGAGAGTATCTTGAGGATTGTAAATCTGCGGGTATTGAGCCGTATGCGCGTACAGAAAAGATTAAGACCTTTACGTTACGCTATCCAGAATCGCTGAGCGAACGCCTTAATAATGCCGCTGCGCAGCAACAAGTCTCTGTTAATACCTATATTATTGAAACGCTGAATGAGCGTTTGAATCATTTATAAATTTTAGCGGCGTACATTACGCAGAATATCTGCCTTTACAGGATCTATCTATGCAACTGAACTTAATTTTATAAATTAAGTTCAGTTAATATCTTTTCTTTCCTCGTTCTAGAAATAACTCAATCTTCCTTCGGCAAGCACTGCAAATGCCCGTGCCGCACGCCGCGCTGGGCGATAACGTCATCGGCAAAATGCTGCACGTCGCCCATGTCACCTTTCAACACGGCGATTTCCAGACAGTCGTCGTGATTAATGTGTACATGCAGCGTGGCAACCGAGAGATCGTGGTGGTGATGTTGGGTGGAGACAATACGGCTGGCTAAGTCGCGTTTTTCGTGTTCATACACATATGACAGCACCGCGAAACCTTGTGTGCCGTGCTGCTGGGTAGCTTCCTGTGCCAGGGCGCTACGCAGAATATCGCGGATAGCTTCGGAACGGTTGTTATAACCACGACGCTGGCTCAGGCTGTCCAGCGTCTCCAGTAAATCGTCATCAAGCGTGATGGTGACTCGTTGCATTTGCGTTAAACCTTTTCTGTGGCGCGACGGCGCACGGGGAATGCGGGTAATACCGCGTTTTGTAGCACACGTCCGGCGTCAGAGGAAAAGGTTAATTTATCTCCCACCACCTGGGTTTCGACGATTTGTCCGTTGTCCATCACCATCACCCGCTGACAGAAGCGTTCTACAAGACGTAAGTCGTGGGTGATGAACAGGCAGGCGGTGCCAAACTGTTGTTGCAGCTTTTTCAGCAGGCGAATGACGCCCGCCTGTAACACGAGGTCAAGGTTAGAAACCGCTTCATCCAGAATCAGCAGTTTCGGTTCGACCGCCAGCGCGCGCGCCAGGCAGACGCGCTGGAGCTGGCCGCCGCTTAACTGCGGTGGGCGTTTGTCGAGCACGCTGTCGTCAAGATCTACCGCCTTCAGCATTTCGCTGGCGCGCGCCAGTTGTTCGGATTTTTTCAGCGATAGCAGATGGCGCATCGGTTCACGCAGGATCTCGCGCACGGTTTTGCGCGGGTTAACGGCGCTGATGGAGTCCTGAAATACCATCTGAATATCACGGCGGAAGGCTTTACGTTGGGCGCGATTAAGTTTCGCCAGCGATTCGCCGCGCCAGCTAATATTCCCTTGTGAGGGAGACTCTAAGCCTACCAGCAGCCGCGCGAGAGTGCTTTTTCCGCAGCCGCTGCGCCCCAGCAGGGCGACGGTTTCACCGCTTTTCAGGGTCAGCGAAACGTCATTCAGCACCGCCTGGTGTTGATGTTTTCCGCTAAATCCACCGTGCGCATAGTGATGGGAAAGGCCGGAGACGTTAAGTAAAGTCATGATGCCAGCTCCATACCGTAGAGGGCGAGATGAGCGGAAACCAGGCTGCGCGTCACCGTATGTTTGGGGGCGTTAAACAGCGTTTCTACATCGCCCTGTTCGACAATTTTACCGTGTGACATCACCGCCACGTCATCTGCCAGACGCGCCACAACGCCCATATCATGGGTCACCAGCAGCATTCCCGGCGCTTGTTTTTGCATAATGCTTTCCAGCAGATCGAGGATTCGCGCCTGCGCTACCACGTCAAGGTCGGTGGTCGGTTCATCGGCGATGATAAACGGTGATTCACACAGCACCGCCATCGCAATCATCATGCGCTGCAACATGCCGCCGCTCATCTCGAACGGGTACAGCTTCAATACGCGCGCGGCGTTTTCCAGCCCCACCGCTTCTATGGCAGCGGTAAGCGTAGCGTCATCGGCGGGTTTCCCCAGCGCCAGGCAGGTTTCCCGCGCGTGGGTGTGCATAGTGTGCAGCGGATTAAAGGCGCTGCGCGGGTTCTGCATGATGGTGGCAATTTTGATGCCGCGCAGGGCGCAGGGAGAAATCGGTTTGCCATCGGCTAAAATTTCCCCCGCCGTCTGGCGAACGCCTGCGGGCAGAATGCCCAGCGCCGCGGCGCAGGTTAATGATTTCCCACTGCCGCTACCGCCGACTAACGCCAGCACACGCCCGCGTTGCAGGGTTAACGATACGCCGTGCACCAGCGGCTGCGCGGCCTGTAGCGCGATATCGCGCAGTTCAATCTGTTGCGGCATTAGTGTGCGTGCTCCGTCACCAGATGAGGATCCAGATGATCGCGCAGTGCGTCACCCACCAGGTTAAAGGCCATCACGCTGATAAACAGCGCCAGCCCCGGCCAGAACATTTGCAGCGGCTGGGTCCAGATATACTGGCGCGCGTCGTTAATCATCACGCCCCATTCGGCGGTCGGCGCGGTCACGCCGAGGCCGAGGAAGGACATCCCCGCGACATGCAGCATCATATGGCCGATATCCAGCGTTGCCAGCACCAGCAGCGAAGGGATCACAGCACCCGCCAGATGATCGACAAACACCCGCACATGGCCCGCACCGGAAAGCCGTGACGCCAGCACAAACTCGCGCTGGCGCAGTGAAATCACCAGGCTTCGCACCATGCGCGCGTACCACGCCCAGTGCGACAGGGCGATGGCGATAATCACGTTGGTCAGCCCGGTGCCGAGCACGCCGACCATAAAGAACGACAGAATCGAGGTCGGGAAGGTCATAAACATATCGGCGACGCGCATAGTCGCCTGATCAACGCGTCCGCCAATCAGTCCGGCGCTGCCGCCAATAACCAGCCCTAATGTCAGCACCAGCAGCAGGCAGGCCATTACCGAACCGAGCGACACGCGGGTCGCTGCCATCAGCCGCGAGAAAATATCACGCCCTAAGTGATCGGTGCCCAGCCAGTGCTGCGCATCCGGTGAAAGTAGGCGCGACGGCAGATCAATCGCCTGGGGGTCATACGGCAGCCACCACTGGCTGGTGAGCGCAATCAGCGCCAGCAGGGCGATAATGATCAGCGCCAGGCGTACCGACCAGCGGGAAGAGAGGAAAAATTTCACGCGTGCGCTCCTTCATGACGACGAATGCGCGGGTCCAGCGCGGCGTTGAGCAAATCGACAATCAAATTACAGACCACAAAAACCACCACCATCATCAGCGTAAAGCACTGAATCACCGGATAGTCACGGTTAAAAATCGCCGACACCGCATAGCGCCCGACGCCCGGCCAGGCAAAGATGTTTTCGATAATCATCGTCCCGCCAATCAATTCGCCGATGTGCATCCCCACGGCAGTAATCATCGGCAGCGAGGCATTGCGCAGAATATGGCGGCGTTCGGTCTGTTTGTCGTTCAGGCCGCGCAGACGCGCCCAGGTGACGTGACGCTGACCGGCGACGTCCAGCATACTGGCGCGCAGCAAACGCGCGTTAATCGCCAGCGACATAAAGGCAATGGAAACCGCAGGCAAAATGATGTGCTGCCAGCCGCCGTAACCCATCGCGGGTAGCCATTGCAGATACACCGAAAACGCCATCACCAGTAAAAACGCCAGCCAGAAGTTGGGCATCGACACGCCGAGAAACGCGATGAAACGTACGGCGAAATCCGGAAGACGATCGCGATGGCGCGCCGCCCAGATACCGAGCGGCACAGAAGTGAGCAGAATTAATACCAGCGCGGCACCTGCAAGTTCCAGCGTGGCGGGCAGGAAGTTCAGCATATCGTCCAGCACTGGGCGTTGGCTGGCGAATGAGATACCAAAGTCAAGATGCAGCGCCTTCCACAACCAGGTACCGTACTGGACGTACAGCGGCTGATCCAGTCCGAGCATGGTGCGGGTAGAGGCCAGCATCTCCGGCGTCGGCGGCAGGTTAGACAGACGCAGATAATCGAGCGCCGGGTCGCCGGTACCGAGGCGCAGCATCAGAAAAATGATCACCGAGGCGGCGAGCACCATCGGGATCAGCAGCAGAAAGCGGCGTAATACGTAACGCAACATTAAGGTTTCACCGGTTTAATCTGTTCGAACGGAATTTCGGTGGCGATCGGCGCGTAGGGGATGTTACCCAGCTCCGGTTTTGATACCACCATCATTGAGATGTAACTGATAGGCAGATAAACCGCCTCGTCATGCAGACGGGTCAGAATGTCGCGATACAGCGCCTGACGTTGCGTTTCGTCATGGGTCGCCAGCACTTCGCCGATCTCTTTATCAATCAGCGGTTTGTCGGCTAATCCTTGCTGTGCCTGGAAGTCAGCGTGCGACGGTACGCGCATTGAACTCAGGAAGGCGTGTGGATCGTATGGCGCGCCCCAGGTGCGGTGGAAAATCATGCCAAAACGACCGTCGCGCTGACGAGCATAGATACTGCTCTCTTCTTCGCCAATCAGCGAGACATCTGCGCCAATCTGGCGCATATCAGCCTGAATGATTTCCGCCATCGATTTACTTAACGCATCGGTGCCGATGAACGAAAGTTCAATGCGCAGCGGCTGACCATTTTTCTCGCGGATGTCTTTGCCTGCAGGCAGCGTCCAACCGGCTTTTTCCAGCAACGCTTTCGCTTTCTGCGGATCGTACTGGCGTGGTTTCAGGCCGAGATTAGCGTAAGGCACAGAAGGGGCAAACAGGGTGTCGGCAACCTGCTGGGTGCCATACAACGCGTTATCAATCAGCGATTTTTTGTTTACCGCGTAATTAAGAGCTTCACGTACTGCCAGCTCGTTGGTAGGGGCTTTGGCAGTATTGAGCGCCAGCATCACGGTTTCGATCGGCTGTGACAGTTGGGTGTGGTAAGCCGGATTCTGGCTAAAGCGGGCGAAGGTATCGAGCGGTAATAACCCTTCGTTTCCGTACAGCAGGTCGATATCGCCAGTTTCAAACGCTACCGCGCGGGTAGTCGGGTCCGGGATGACGTTAAAAGTGATCTTTTTAATCGCCGGCTTTTCGCCCCAGTAGTTTTCGTTACGGACGAAGACATCGTACTGATTCAGTTTCGATTCCTGCAAAACCCACGGTCCGGTGCCAATCGGCGCTTTAATCCCGTTCATGGTTTCATGGTTTTTAAACTGCGAGGGGGCGATAAAGCGGAAAGGACGAGGCAGGGCCAGTTCTTGCAGGAAAGGATAGTAGGCGCTTTTCAGGGTGATTTGCAGCTCTGTTTTACTGAGTGCTTTGACATCAACAATCTGGTTTGCCAGCTCCAGCCAGGCGTGACGTTGACGGTTATCGAGCACTGCGCGGAAGTTTTCTGCCGCTGCCTCTGCATCAAACGGTTCGCCGTTGGAGAATTTCACGTCATCACGCAGGGTGAAGGTCCAGGTTTTACCATCTTCTGAATGAGTCCAGCTTTTTGCCAGCCACGGGATCACCGAACCATCAGCCTGATATTTCACCAGCGGTTCATAAACCATGCTCTGGGCGAACATCTGGTTAGGCGTGTAAAGGTGCGGGTTTAGTGGCCCGACATTCACCGGCCAGGCGGTGGTGATTTCATCTGGCGCGGCGGCATGGACGATAAAAGACGCACAAGCCAGCAGCGCAAATAGAGTGCGGCGGAGTGTGGAGAGCATGGTAACCCCAATGGATTAAAATAGATGGCGGAAATAAGTATGACGATTTTAAGTATTCGTCATACTGATTACCTGTTCTGGATCAATAGATGGACAGTCGGGTGGGCGGATCAGTTAACTGAATCGATCCATTGCACACTGTCGGCGGTGAGCGTAAAGGGGGTAGGGGTGCAGATTGCCAGGCTTAAATTGTCGAGCTGGCAATGGCTGACTGACAGCGAGGACTGATAGGTGCTGTCTACGCTGACGATTTGCCAGGCGCTGCCGCCACGCTGTTTAACGATGGCTTCTTTGCGCGTCCAGATGCGCCAGAACATTTCCAGCTGCTGATCAGGATGCACGGCGTCCATCTCAGCGTGTTCCCCGAGGCTGAACACCGCGTTCGCCAGCCAGCGCCAGTTGGCGCGCGGGCGAATCACTTCGATATCGCAGCCGACTTCGCCTTCATCGCTCAACAGCAGGGCGATATCGTCACCGCTATGGCTTAAGTTGAACCATAGCGGCGTTTCCGGCGCGAATGCAGGTTTGCCTTGTTCGCCATAGATGATCTCCGGTAGCGGGGAAAGCGTGTGCGAAAGCAATGCACGCCCCGCCAGCCAGCGTTCGCGTCGTGGACCTTGCGGTGCTTGATCGCGTAAATCCGGTGGCAGTGGAGCTGCGCTTAAGGTCGAAACTTTCCCCAGAACTATCCGATACATATCAGGGCCAACGTTTAATGATGATGGATGTATTAATGCCGCCAAAGGCAAAGTTGTTACTCTGCAAAAACTCACAATCAACCTTGCGGGCTTCATGCATGATGTAATCCAGCGCGCCACAATTCGGGTCTGGTTTATTCAGGTTTAGCGTAGGCGCAAACCAACCTTCGCGCATCATTTGCAGACTCATCCAGGCTTCGAGCGCGCCACAGGCACCAAGCGTATGACCAAAATAACTTTTCAGCGAGGAGAGCGGCACATTATCACCGTAAATGGTTGCTGTCGCCAGACTTTCTGCCATATCACCACGATCGGTCGCCGTACCATGCGCTGAAATATAGCCGATATCTTGTGCGCTTAACCCGGCGATTTTCAGCGATTGCTCCATACAATACTGCATGGTTTCGCGCTGCGGCTGGGTAATATGTGCCGCGTCGCAGTTAGTCGCAAAGCCGACGATTTCACCGTAAATGGTCGCGCCGCGCGCTTTAGCGTGCTCCAGTTCTTCGAGAATGAGCGTACCTGCGCCTTCACCAATCACCAGCCCGTCGCGGTTTTCATCGAACGGTGAAGGTGTGGTTTTCGGCGCATCATTGTGCTGGCTGGTGGCGAAAAGCGTATCAAATACCGCTGCTTCTGAAGGACATAACTCTTCGGCACCACCAGCAACCATCACCGTTTGATAACCGTGGCGAATGGCTTCCCACGCATAACCGATCGCCTGGCTGCCGGAGGTACAGGCGCTGGAGGTTGGGATCACCCGCCCGCGCAGGCCGAAAAAGAGGCCAGTATTAACAGCGGTGGTGTGCGGCATCATCTGCACATAGGTGGTGCCAGTGATGTTGTTCGTGTGCTTTTCCGTCAGCATGGTGGCAAATTCGCTTACCGGGCCGGTACTGCCGGTCGATGAGCCGTACGCAATGCCCGTTTCGCCGCTGGTTAATATCGGATCGCCAATCAACCCTGCCTGCTCTAACGCCAGCTCGCTGGCACGGGTCGACATTTGCGACACGCGGCCCATCGCACGGATACGCTTGCGGGTGTAGTGTTCCGGTAGCGTGAAATCATCAACAGGCGCGCCAAGCAGGGTGTGCAGGCCGTCGTAGACCTGCCACTCCGGCATTTTGCGCACCGCATTTTCATACGCCAGTAAGCGTGCAGAAACGTCCTGCCAGTTTTCACCAAAGGCAGTCACGCCGCCCATTCCTGTAATCACTACGCGACGTGTCATAACATCCCTCCGTTGATGGAAATAACCTGGCGGGTGACGTAACCCGCAATATCAGACATTAAATAGCTGGCAAGCCCGGCAACTTCTTCCGCCTGGCCCATGCGTTTCATGGGGATCATCGACATTGCCTCTTTCAGAGCGCTCTCTTCCATTTCGATCATCCCGGTATCAATAAGCCCTGGCGCGATGCAATTGACGGTGATTTTGCGCTTCGCGAGTTCGATAGCCAGTGCTTTTGTTGCGCCGATAATTCCGGCTTTGGCTGCGCTGTAATTCACCTGGCCGCGATTGCCCATTACGCCGGAAACCGAGGATAGCGTGATGATGCGCCCACCCTGGCGTGCGCCGATCATCGGCATAATGCACGGCTGAATGACGTTGTAGAAACTGTCGAGGTTGGTGTGGATCACCGCATCCCAGTCGTCATCGCTTAAAGCCGGAAAAGCGGCATCGCGGGCGATCCCGGCGTTACTGACCACGCCGTACCAGGCACCGTGTTGCGCGATCTCATGCTCCAGCACTTCCCGACACTGTTCGCGGTTTGCGACGTCGAAACTGAGCAAACGCCCGTTACCCCCGTTGGCGACAATGGCATTCAGCGTTTCCTGAGCGCCTGTGGCGTCACGGTGATAGTGAACGCCAATGTTAAAACCGTCTGCCGCCAGTTGGCAGGCGATGGCGCGACCAATGCCTTTGCTGGCACCAGTAACCAGAACTGAACGACTCATCAGGACGCTCCTTGTTGAAACAGGGTGGTAAGTTCTTCCGCGGTCGGCTGGAAGGTGTTAATGCGGCCCGTCGCCTCACCGTCGTTGATGCTGCACTCAAAACTGCCGAAGCGATCGTCTTGCATCAGCAGTTTGACGGTAATGGTCAGCGTCTGGCCTGCGGGCAGAATGCCAGCGGCGCAAAGCAATTCACGCGCGCCCAGTACCATCCCTAACTCAATACTGTTTTTGCCCTGCTGGTGGCGATGCCAGCCAGACCAGACGCCGACGGTTTGCGCCATCAGTTCAAGGGCAAACCAGCCGGGTAAATTGCCGTCCGGGTCGAGAAACGGTGCCAGTACGCCACTGGGCGAAACCGTCACGCGGCACACCGCGCTGTCATCGCTGACGCTCACCACGTCTTCCAGCAGCAACATGGGCGCGTCGTGGGGCAGATAAGCGCCGGGTGATAAATAGTGGCTCACGAAACCCTCCCGAGCAGAATGCTGGCGTTATTGCCGCCAAAGGCGAAGGAATTGGACAGGATCACCGGACGTGCTAGCGGCTGCGGTTTTTCGATAATGCCGCACGGTGGCAGCGTGGGATCGCGCGGCGACAGGCTGAAGTCCTGAGCGGGCAGCGGTAAATCACGCTGTAAAATCAACATGCTGATTGCCGCCTCGGTAATGCCCGCCGCGCCGAGCGTATGTCCGGTCAAATGTTTGGTGGAGCTGCACGGTACGCGTTCGCCAAACAGGGCGTTAACCACCATTGATTCAATCTGGTCGTTGAGCTGTGTGGCGGTGCCGTGCAGGTTGATATAGCCGACGTCATCTGGCGTAAGCTGCGCATCGGTCAGCGCCTGATTAATAGCGCGGATCGCTCCTTCGCCCTGCGGATGCGGGGCTGAAATATGGTAAGCGTCGCTCGATTCACCAACGCCCAGCAACGCGATGGGCTGCGGTTCACGGGTTAATAACATCAGTCCCGCCCCTTCGCCAATGGTGATACCTGCGCGGTCACGACCAAACGGCTGACATAAGGTTGGCGACAGTGATTCGAGGCTGTGAAAACCGTTAATCGGCATTCGGCTCAGGGTGTCTGCGCCACCCACAATGGCGGCATCGACCAGCCCCGCCTCGATAAGCCTGCGCCCGCTGATCATCGCTCTGGCGCTGGAAGAGCAAGCGGTTGAAAGGGTATAGGCCGGGCCGTCGAGCGCCAGCCAGTGGCTGAGAAAGCGCGACGGATCGCCGAGTTCTTGTTGCGCGTAGTGCCATGTGGTGCTCGGCTGCCCGTTGGTGCGCAGGTTAACGTGCGTGTCGCCTTCATGCAGGCCGGAGGTGCTGGTGCCAAGTACAATCGCGATGCGCTCGCGACCATATTTCGCGATAGCGTCATCAACCTGCGGCTGGATCTGCGCCAGCGCCGCCAGCAGGATCTGATTGTTGCGCGAGCGGTGCGCAGCGAATTTTTCGGGGATAAGCGGAAGCTCGCCATCCACGCCAGCCAGGACTGCCTGCGGATGCCCCTGCAACCAGCCTGCGCGTGGGCGCATTCCGGGAGCAACACCGCGAGTCAGGTTGGCTGCGATTTCGTCAAGGTTATTTCCCAGGGCGTTGATCATGCCGACGGCGGAAATATAAATCATATCAGTCACCTAAGTATTGAATGGTGATGTGGTATTTAAAGACATGCTGCTCAATGCTAATTGGCACGCGTTTGCCCTGGCGATTCAGATAGGTGATTTCCGTGACCAGTTTGCCGCTGGCGTTACGTAGCTCGCGTTTGTCTCCGTTGTCGCGAAGTGTCCATCCTGCGGGAAGTTGCGGTTGCCAGGCGCTAATCGGCCAGTGGCTGAGCATCACGTCAGCCAGTACCTGACTTGCGGGCGGCAACTGTGGGACGACGATGGATTGCTCGGCGCGTAGCCCTTTTGCATCGTAGGTCACCAGAAACAGGCGAATGCCGACCGACGACAGTCCGGCAAGGGTGATTTTCTGGTCGTCGGCGTTAAGCATCACTAGCAGCGACTGGGTTTTGCCGTTGAAGCTGCCGGTTAACAGTTGCTGGGAATTGACGGCGGGTGAAATCCCTGGTGCCGGCAGCGTGATGCGCGTGCCAGGTTGCAGCCACGCCTGCGGGCGGCCTTCCTGTTCCGGTTGCGAGTGGCTACAGCCGGTGAGGATAAGCGTAGCGGTCAGGGCGAACGCTCGCCAGAAGGTAGGTTTGATCATTTTTTTGTTCTCTTTTTTTCGGGCATAGCCAGCGGCGAAAGCAGGAAGGCGGTGAAAATACCGCTCACCAGCACAATGCCAAAACTGCTGATGGCCTGAGTGGCGCTGAATACCAACATTCCCAGCGTCAGCAAGGTGGTGAGCATTGCCAGCGTGATCGCCAGTAGGGAAGTTAACGGTGTACCGCGCGGATTACTGAAAAACAGCGTGTAGTTGATACCGATGCCAAGCACCAGCACCAGCGCCAGCAGCGAAAAGAGATTCACCGCCTGCCCGCTCATCGCCAGCACCGCCAGACCGCAGCCCAGCGAAAGCACCGAAGGCACCAGGCTGATAAGCCCTTTGCGCCAGCCGAGGCGAGCTACCGCGCCGCAGGCAATCACCGCCAGCGCCACCAGCAACAAGCCGGTTAAGACGTAGCGGTAAAGTGCGAACAATTCATCAAAGGTGCTTTTGCGATCAACCCAGGCAATGCCGCCAGGGTAATATGTGGAGATTTCCTGTAGCGCCGCACTATTTTTAACACCTTCAACCGGCACCAGCACGCCGCTTGTGCCGTTTTCCAGCGTCAGCCACAGCAGACGCCAGCCTTCACTGGCGGGGCTTGCCAGCCATTCATCAACGTTCACCGGCATGGCGTTGAGATCCGGATTCACTGCCGTCAGCCCGGCATTTTGCAGTGCTTTTGTTACCGTCGGGGCCGCCGTTTTCAGCAGATGTAAATCTTCCTCCTGCCGCGCCAGGGAGTTCAGCGGAATGGTGCGGTAGTTGCTGATAAGGCCGTCTTTTTTCGCCTTCTCCAGCGAAGCGGTAAATTTCTCCAGCCGTCTTAATGTTTGCTGTGGGGAGTCGCCGTAAACCACAAACCATTTTTGATCGACGCTTTGTCCGGTCAGGGCGGTAATGGCTTTCTCCTGGGCCAGAATATGCTGCGGCAGCGCCTGTAACTGCGAGATATCGTCATCGACGCGCAGCATTGACATCCCCGCCAGCGAAAACAGCGCCAGCGCGACGGGCAGACCCAGCGACAGTTTTTTATTACGCCGCCATGCCGCCAGCCAGCGCAGCATCAGCGCCATCGCCGGAACCGGACGCACCGGCAGGCCACGGCACAGCCACGGATGCCAGAACAGGACGGTCAGACAGGAGGCGCTTAACCCGACGGCGGCAAAAATCGCCATCTGGCGAATACCGGGGAAGGGGGCGAGCATCATAATCAGATATGCCGCCACGGTGGTGAGCAGCGCCAGCAGCAGGGCATTGCGTACTTTCGCCAGGCTTTGCCACGGCGAAACGTCATTGCCGTGCACCATCCGCTCGGTAAGGTAATAGAGCGTGTAGTCAGCGGAAATGCCGATAACGCTCATGCTCATCACCAGCGTCATCAGGTGTAATTCACCGAAAATCAACAATGTGGCGACCGTTCCCGCCAGCGCGCCGATACCGATGGAAATCACGCAGAGCAGCAACGGACGTAAAGAGCGGAACACCGCCACAATCAGCAATATCACCCCCAGCAGCGTTGCCACGCCCAGGGTGGAGATATCCTGCTTCGCCTGTTGGCTGGCGTAATCGCTGTAAAACACCGTGCCGCGCGAGAGCAACTGCGCCTGCGGGTAACGCGTTTTCAGATCCTTTTCCAGCGTATTCAGGGTCGTGATGAGCTGGTGGGTTTGCTGCATATCAAACGACGATCCCGCCAGTTCACCGTGCAGCAGATACCAGTAGTTGCCCTGGGGATCCTGCGTCATCAGCCAGCCGTCCATCAGTCGTAAACGCTGGCCGTTTTTCGCCATCGCCAGCTGCGAGCCGCGCATTAACATCAGCGGATCGTTTTGCAGCTCCTTGCCGCTTACCCCGGAGAACGCGGAATAAAGCTGGGAGAGGATCCACTGCGCCTGCGCTTCGCCGCCGTTTTGCAGGCGCGCGCGGGTGTCGGGGTCAATCAGGCCGTTGCGGTGCTGCCAGAAAAATGCTCCCCACGCTTGCTGGCTGGCGGCATCCATTGGCCCTTTAACGTCGTCGAGCGCAGCGGATTTTTGCAGCAGCGTCAGCCACTCATGAGCGACCCTGGGATTCGCCTCTTTACCGGGGCTGACCAGCCACACCAGTTGGCGGTCCAGACGCTGCATAAAGCCGTCATTCAGCGCTGGGGGAATATCGCCCATCGCCTGTTTGGGTAACATAGCCAGCACGCTACTGTTCAGCCGTGATTGCGGCAGCAGGATCAGTAACGCCGCCGCCATGACCAGGCAGACGATCCCCCATAACAGCGCGGGGCGTTTACTGGGCGGCAAAACGTTGGCGTTCGTCATCGGTCAGTTGCGCTGGCGTCAGTTGATGTTGAGTGAGAGCGATATCGGTGCGGTCGCCCTGCTTATCATTAAGCTGAATGCGCTCCAGATAGGTTTGCCCGGCGAGATCGATAGTGTTGAAAATTTTATCCAGCGGCGTGGTGGTCGGCGTCAGGCGCAGCGTCCAGCGGCCTTCGCCTTTGTCAGCAAATTCGACGCGGAAGTTTTGTTCCAGCACTTTGCGATCGGCCTGGAACAGCGCGCGCAGCAGGTGGTTAAACTGGAACATCTGCGGGTTGTTTTCTGCTGTGATGATTTGCGGTGGCTGACCGTTGATCACCTGCACCATGCGTTTATCGTCGAGCAATAGCTGCATGGGGAAGGGTGAGGTTTGATCCCACAATAACCCATGGTCGCGGGCGATCAACATCTGGCCCTGCGATCGCAGCGGCTGCGGCAGAGCTTTAATCGTCCGGGTTTGATCAAAATGGGCGCGGATCACCGGTTGTTCGGTAAAGCGTTGCTGAAGATCGTCCAGGGTCAGGGCGCTCACAAACGGGCTAATCAGCAGCGCCAGCAGCGGCAAAAATTTCATGGTTTGACTCCCATGCGTTCAAACAGAATATCGGGGCTGACAAAGCACAGTTCGCGGCTTTGCTCGTCTACTGCGACCTGGATGGTGTATCCGGTGGTGGCGCGTTTTCCCGTTTCGGCATCGAAAATCTGATAGCCAATCCGCAGACGGTTTTCGAACTCTTCGATATGCGCACGCACGCGGATGCGTTGCTCAAAGGTGAGGGCGTGGCGATATTTCACCCGCGCATCGACCACTGGCCACAAATAACCGGACTCTTTCATCTGCCGATAGCCGTAATTGAACTGGTTGAGCAGCGCCTCGCGGGCCACTTCAAAGTAGCGAAAATAGTTACCGTGCCAGGCCACGCCCATCATATCGACGTCGTGAAAGGGAATGGTCAGCTCGACTTCAGCGGTAAATCGGGGATCGTTAAGCACCCTTTACTCCTTGTCCTGAATTTCCGGCAGTTGCCAGAAATCGAAAAAATTAAACCAGTCGAGGGGCGACTGGAGCGCGTAATGTTCCAGACGCGCGGCGTAGTGGTCGATAGCGTTTTGCAGCGCCTGTTGGCGTTCGCCACGCGGCAACAGCAGCGGGTCGGCAAAGGTTTCGCAGTGAATATGCAGCTTGCCGTGCTGGCGTAGGGCGAAAATCAGATTCACCGGGCAGCGCAAAATAGAGGCGAGAATAAACGGCCCCTGTGGGAAGGGCGCAGGCTGGCCCATAAACGGACTCCAGCAGACGCGCCAGTCGCCGCCGCGTTGCGGGTTGACGGCGATGCGGTCTCCGACAATCGCCACCCATTCGCCGTTATCCAGCTTCTCTTTGAGCAAGATGGCGGTTTCCGGGCCGATATCCGTCACCGGCATCAGGTTAATGCCTGCCTGCGGAGCCATCTCCTGCATTATCTGTTTAAAGCGTTGGGCGTTTTCGCTAAACACCAGCGCGTTAATGGTTTTGTAGCCCTGAATTTTTGCCAGCGCCCGGCACACTTCCACATCGCCAAGATGCGAGGCCAGCAGCAATTTGCCGCGCGGATCGCGGACGTCAAGCGCCGCTTCTGCGCCTGGCGCAAACAGCACATCGCGCCCCAGTTGTAGCTCGCCGCGCCAGCTGGCGATTTTGTCGAGCATGGCGTTACCGAAACGTAGAAAGTGCTGATAGCTGTTGAGTTTTACTGCCTGTGGTTGATGCTGGCGCACGCGGGCGAGCCAGTCTTGTGATGCTTTGCGCGCCCGGCTGGCAGTGAGCCAGTAGACGCCCACCACCGGGTAAAGCAGCGCGCTAAACGCAGTTCTTCCCAGCAGACGCCAGACCAGCAGCATCAGGCGCATTCCCCATAACCCTTTCACCTCACTCTGCCGCGCCCAGTGGCTGGAAGAGCGGCGCATCAGCAGCGAAGGAATACGCGGCAACATGCCGAAAAACAGACGCGTGTGCATTAGCGAGATGCGGACGTTATCTTTCAGGGCATCAAAATGCGAAAGCCCGTCCAGCGGATAGGTGACGCGGGTCGGCACGAAATAACTGGTATTTCCCTGCCAGTAGAGGCGCACCATCACTTCGGTGTCGAAATCCATCCGCTTGCCGATGGTGGCGTGTTTTGCCAGTTGCAGCGTTGGCGCAACCGGATAAACGCGAAAGCCGCACATGCTGTCTTTCAGTTGCAGGGAGAGCGTTTCGATCCATACCCAGACGTGGGTGACCCAGCGCCCGTACAGCCGTGAGCGGGGGATGGAGTCATCGTAAATTGGCTGGCCGGAGATCAGCGCCGCAGGGTGCTGTTCGGCAAGTGCCAGCAGTTTAGGGATATCTTCAATCGCGTGCTGACCGTCAGCATCCACCTGTACCGCATGGCTGAACCCTGCGTCTGCCGCCGCCTGTAAGCCACGCATCACCGCCGCGCCTTTACCTGCGTTTTCTGCTAAGCGAATTAAGGTCACGCCAGGCTGTTCGCTAACCAGCTTATCCAGTTGCTGTTGCGTGGCGGCATCGCTGCCGTCATCCACCACAATACAGGACAGATTAAATGGCTTAAGACGCGCCAGCACGCCCGGCATCATTGCGCCGTGGTTGTAGCAGGGGATCAACACGCAGGGAGAAAAGTTTACCGACATAGGCGGATCTTCCCGCTACTGGCGGTGTGGCGGGCGTCACCGTCGTGACGTTGATAGCTAAAGCTCAGAATCTGGCGATCTTCCTGCCAGTTAAGCGTGAGCGTGACGCGGTTATCTGGCAGCAACGGAGACTGGAATTTTATGTTCTGAATGGAGTGAAAACGCCAGCCGGGCGCGAGCAGAGTGAGCGCGTAGCTCATCGCCCAGTCGATTTGCGCCACGCCGGGGAGTAATGGTTGCACGGCGAAATGACCGCGAAACCAGAACAGATCTGCCCTGAGATGCAAAACAATCTCAAGGTGATTCGCTTGTGCCTGATGGCGCTCGATTTCATGGGGCTTCATGAAATAACTCCTGTAATTGCGCATAGACACGCTTGTTCATACTGTTTACTGGCATTTCATCAATAACGCGCCAGTAACGCGGAATGGCAACTGGCTCCAGCGTCGGGCGCAGTAATCGCCGCCAGGTCATTTCCTGGCGATGCCCGCCGCCGTTCTGCCATTGCAGATGAGCTTCGTCATCCAGCACCAGTAAAACGGCAATGCACTGACGCCCGCCGCGCATAACGGGAACTGCCGCCACCTCGCGAATACCGTCCAGCGCCAGCAGACGTTGTTCCACTTCCTGCAGAGAAATACGTTTTTCTTCAATCTTAACGATGCGTCCGCGACGCCCCATCAGATGGAACTGACCGTCTTCGGTAAACTGCAAGATATCGTCGAGTAACAGGCCGTTATCATCCGCCATCAGCGGTGAAAAGAGGCGAAAAACATCACCTTCTGCCTGGAACTGCATGCCTGGGAAGGGTAGCCAGCGGCGTTGCTCTTGTTCGCGGTAACGCCAGGCGATAACGCCGGTTTCCGTGCTGCCGTAGATTTCATCAGGCCAGACGCGCAGCCAGCTCGCAGTGTGTTGTACGTCCTGCCACGGTAGCTCACCGCCAGCAGACAGAAGCACCTGAACAGGCGGCGGGGATAACTGAGCATCCAGACGCTTCAAAAATGCCGGGCTGCTGATGAAGATATAGCGATGCTGGTGACTCAACGCGGCAAACTGTTCGACATACCAGAGCATGGCGGCGTGCAGCGGTAATCCCAGCGCCATTGGCAGGAAAACGCGAAAAGTCAGGCCGTACAAATGCTGTGGCAATACGGAACCGACCACCCGACAACCCGCCAGACGTGCGCCTAATCGTTCAGCCAGCAGTTGTGCTTCACGGTCCAGCAAATAAACAGGTTTAATCACCCGCTTCGGCTGCCCCGTAGAACCGGAGGTAAACAACTCGATATAAGCATCTGGTGCTATGGCGGCAAAGGTGAATGATTGTGTCGCGACTTGTGGGGAACTTGCTACCAACAGTAATGAACCTTGCCAGTTAAGTTCGCTGTCGCTAAGTACACCATCGAACAGTTCACGTTGCTCATTAAGCTGGTTAACACGGTTATGCCCAGGAAGCACCGGCGTTTTTCCAGCGTGTAGCGTGGCGAGCAGGGCAACGATAAACAGATAGCTGTTCTCAAAGCATAGCGCCCAGCGTTTCCCGGGCCGTTGCTGCAAACGGCAGATAAGTTGCGCGACATCGTGACGCAAATCGCCCAGCGTCCAGGAGCTTTCGTCCAGCCACGCAATGGGCGTGTCATCAGGGCGTGGCGCAGTCAGCCAGCGTGCAAGCGGTAAGGTCTGCTTCATGAGCGATCTCTTTTCATCACCTGACGGCGCACCAGCCATTCACCAGCCATTAACGTCCCCATCAACAAATAAGCAATCATGCCGTTCCATGCAGTCCATAACGACATATCGCCATGCAGCGCGGTAAAGAGGGCAATTCCGCCGTTGATGATGAAAAAGCCGCACCAGATTTGCGTGACGTGGCGGGTATAGCGCACGCCCTTTTCCGGAAGGTCTGGCTCCTGCAAACGCGCCAACCGCTCAACTATCGGCATTGCCGACCACAGCGAACCGCCAAAAACCGCCAGCATTACCGTATTAACCACTACCGGGTAAAACAGCAGTAGCTGGTGCGTTTTCAACGCAAAGCTGGCGACACACAAGGCGATGCCTACGACAGCGACGATTTGTGTGACGGCTTGTAGCGGCCCCGCCTGGCCACGGGTCTGGCGCAGGCGCAACAAAAGCAGCAGCGCCATCAGCGGCAACAGCCAATGCAGGCCGTTATGTGCCAAGCCAAGCCAAATCACAAACGGCCAGGCGAGCAGCAATAATCCGGTCAGCAGCTTAATAATCGGTAGCGAGCGAATGCCCGACATCAGATCAGGCTTCTTGTAGCAGGCGTTCTACGGCCTCTACGACATCCTGGACTGTACGCACTGCTTTAAACTCTTCCGGCTTGATTTTCTTACCGGTTTTCTTTTGCAGATGCACAATCATGTCAACGGCGTCGATGCTGTCCAGTTCCAGATCTTCGTACAGGCGCGCTTCAGGTTTGATGTCCTGCGGATCGATTTCAAACAGCTTAACCAGCAGGGCAGAGACTTCCTGATAGACGGTTTGTTGTTCTGTCATGATGGCTTTCCTCAGGCACGTTGCGCAGCAATGAAAGAGGCCAGAGTGGCGACGGAGAAAAAGTGCTGACGCATCTCTTCACTTTCCGCAGAAAGTACAACGCCATATTCATTTTTCACTGCCAGCCCCAGTTCCAGGGCATCGATGGAATCCAGCCCTAAACCGTCGCCGAACAGCGGCGCATCGGTATCGATATCATCAGGAGTCAACTCGTCGAGATTGAGGGTGCTGATGATGAGATTTTTAATTTCCAGATAAAGCGCTTGCATTATTTATTCCTGAGAGAGGTAAACAACCTTGTTGTAATTGAAGCAAAAGATGCCGGTTTAACCGCCTTGCTGCCAGCGCCGGTTCTTGTGAAGTTGCATCGTAAAATTTATTGATTTCTACCCGCCCACGGACTTCAACCGTAAAAAACGGCCTGGCAGGCGGAACGTCATACCATTTACTTTGTTTATCCAGCAGATGCTCGCTACAGCCGATCGTCACGATGCGTAAATCGCTGGCGCAGCGCACGGCAATATTCGCCGCCCCGCGCTGCAACGTCATTTTTTCACCGGGCTTCGTTCGCGTGCCTTCGGGGAAAATCAGGATAGTGTCACCCTGTGCCAGTCTCTGTTGGCAGCGGGGTAACAGGGTTTCAGCTTCGCTGTTGATTAAATAATCTGCCGCCCGCACGACGCCGCCAAGAAAAGGATTTTTTAACAGCGCGCTTTTCACCAGGCAGTCAGTTTCTGGCATGACTGACGCCAGCAGTACGTAATCGATCAGTGTGGGATGATTGGCTACGACGAGGCAACCGCGTTCCTGACGTAAGATTTCAGCCCCATTAATCCGATAATCCAGCACGCCAAGCCCTTTTGCGACTGTTAAAAACAGGCGAAAACTGGCGGCAATGCTGCGACGCGCCAAACGACGGCGGCGGGAAGTATCCCACACCAAAACCAACAATACGTTAAACCACACTACAGAGAGCAGTAGTCCGCCGAGGCCAAACAGGGCAAAACACAACCCGGTCATAACCAGTCGCCATGTCCACTCAAGGCGCGACATCAGCTTACTCATCTGCGGCTCCAGCGCCATTGCACGCGCTCGCCAGGCAGTGAAAATTTATCAACGTTTTGTAAAAAGTGCTGTAAAAACAACATGCTTTGCGGCAGTGATGTTTCATTGCCCGCAATGACTGGCTGTGTTTCACATTGCCAGTCATCGCCAGCTTCAATCACCAGCGCGACGGCGTACGGCCAGGTCGGCATTTCTGCTGGCAGTTGTGGGTGATAGAACTCAGGCAGAAAGCCATCAAAATCGACCATCAACACGCGCTGGTATCCCGCTTGTAACAGGCTAAGCACTTCACACAAACCTTGCTGGAAACTGTCGCGACCAGCCGAAAGCGATGATGAAACGATCGGTTGTTTGGCCGCAATGGTCAGGTTACCCACGGAAGAGTTGTGTACGGAGAGCGCGAAGTCTGTCGGAGAGAGTGCCTGTTCGGTTGCCAGTGCATGAACAATGCGGTAATTGCGTTCCAGTTCGCCATGACGACTGGTATACAAAACGGCGCCTGGCTGATGGCGGCGTAGCATTGCCAGACCGCACTCCACGGCCAGTTTGCTGCCAGAACTGAGACGGCGGGCGGTCATCATTGGCAATTCGCATAATTTTGCCAACGGTGCAGCA
The DNA here is from genome assembly GCF_005781135.1 of Escherichia sp. E3659. Lineage (NCBI taxonomy): Bacteria > Pseudomonadati > Pseudomonadota > Gammaproteobacteria > Enterobacterales > Enterobacteriaceae > Escherichia > Escherichia sp. E3659. The sequence goes on from NZ_VATQ01000027.1 coordinate 64,428, forward strand.
GGGTCAACCGCCCACGGCTGGCGCGACCATGCTTGCCATTGCTGGGCTTCGCTAAGTCCAGGCGCCAGTGCCTTCCAGTCGGTAATATTTAATGTAAATTTCATCAACGCGCGCCCGCGGTAAACCAAAATTATTAAGTGACGATTATTTCTTTTGGCATATCAATAATGTATGCCCAACGCCTAAATTATCGTGGCGCTCTGCTACCTGAAATCCTGCTTTATTCAGATAGTCGTAAAATTTCTCTGCGCTATAGAAACGGCTGTTACCGTTTGCCATGCAGGTGAAATAAAGTGAGGAGGCATTCAGGCTAAACGATGCCGCTTCAAACCGCTGCGCATCCCAGAACAACTCCATAATGCAAAGTTTTGCGCCGGGCTTCATTACGCTGGCAACTTTGCTGAGTATGCTAATTATTTGTTCGGGTGAAAAACAGTCTAAAAATTGACTCATCCACCAGATATCAGCCTCGCCCGGTAACGGCGCATCGCTTAGCATATCCACAGCATGGAAATCTATACGATCAGAAAAGCCTGCATTCGCGATATTTTCTTTGGCGAGCACGATTTGTTGTGGCAGATCTAATAACGTAACGGTGATGTTTTCGTTGTATTTACAGCAGCGCAAAGCCCACTTACCGGTATTGCCGCCTACATCGTACAAGGTTGTGGGGTTGTTGGCGAATACATAAGGCAGTGCGGCGTTAAATGCGCCATCTGAATAGTAATGATCAAACGCGAACCAGCTTTCACGGGCGGCATCCGGTAATTGTGAAAGTGCCGGATATATCGTCGGCCAGTCGCCAAATACTTTTAACCCGGAAGGTTTGCCTTCATTGAGTGAATCGGCGAGGAAGAATAGCCCCTGATAACAGACATCCTGGGTGAAATCCATATTCACGCGCGTCATGGTGTCATGCAGGAGGTAATGACCGATTTTCGCCAGGTAATAAATTCCCTCTTTGCAGGTAATAATTCGCCCGCTTAAGCCCATATCTAACAGAACGCTGGCAGCATATTCGTTGATATGACTATTTTCGGTGATATCAGACAGCGTTGCGCCATGTTTGCCTTGCCGATCCAGATAAGAAAGTACACCCGCATTACGCAGGCAGAGAGCTGTTTGAAAAAGCATGGGGGCAAAGGCAATGCGTTGAGCTTCGGTAATCGCATCCAGTGCGCTAAGAGAATCCTGTTCGTACATGTTGGGCACAACCTGTTAAGAGGGAATTAAATTATTATCGGACCGAAGCGGCCCGACTTTAGGGGAAATTACAAATCTGCGCCAGCCGACAAATTCAGTTGAATATCTTTGTCGAGATTGCGGACCCAGCGATTATAGTTTTTATGAATTTGTCCGCCTGATGCTTGCAGGTTCTGACTATTTTCATAATTGATATCGTAGCTGGATGCCGTGTAGTTAATGCGAATTTCTGCTGAATGATCGCGTGACTGTTGACGTGCTTTAATTACGCCTTGTCCGGCTTCGGACATAATCCATTTGCGTTCAACGCCAGCTTTCAGAATCGCTTTTTTAACTTGATCCTGAGTATGACCGGCGCTGACGGTTGAGTGAACTTGATCAATAGGCACAGTACGCGCACAACCCGCTAAAGCACCCACAACAGCAATAGCAGCAAACCATTTCATGTAGTGTTTCATTATAACCCCATTAAAGTATTGTTTTTACGAGTAAAGCAGGATTTAACTGTAATTGCTGGTCTCACTATTCTTTATTTAGCGAAAAATTTACTTATGAGATAAGTCAGTAAGTGCACATCAGAACAAATCATTTTGAGATGACTAAATTACTGCCAGCGGGGACCAACTATAAGTGAGTGAGAAAAATGAGGCAATAAAAATAACACAATATAATCAGTGCGTTCTCTGGGATGGGAATTTAATAATTATTCGGTGTTTATATATATTTGACTTAAGGAGTGGTTTTTAGAAATTAATTTTCTGAATAATATTGCATCATTTTCTCGAATCAAATGGCCACCGTTAGATAAACGGTGGCCATTGTCTGATCAGGGTGCGCTATTACCCCGGTAACCGACTTTTCGGTCTGCCTGGCCCCAGTAAAATCGCCAGTTTGCTACCGCCTTTAGTGGTTTCCATCCAGATTTTACAGACGCTGGTTAATGGCACCGAGAGTAGCATTCCTACCGGACCGAGCAGCCATCCCCAAACCAACAACGAAAGAAATACCACCATGGTGGACATCCCCAGGCGATGGCCCATCATCCGTGGTTCTAAAATATTGCCGATGACCATATGGACAACTAAAAACAATGCGCCGACCAGAATACATTCGTAAACACCATTAAACAGCAGCACCTGAATCATTGGCGGTACGGCGGAAATTACCGCGCCGATATTGGGGACGTAGTTGAGTAAAAACGCCAGTACCGCCCACATTAGCGCAAACTGCACGCCCATCAGCGCCAATCCCAGCCAGACGATAACGCCCGTCCATAAACTTAGCAGCGTTTTTAATGCCAGATAATGCGAAACCCCTTTTAATGCGCGGTGTAATCCGGCGATGTGAATCTGTGGGTTATTCAACGCAAAGCGCATTTTGTAAGGGACGTGGCGTACTTCAAACAGCATAAAAACAACGGTCATCACCAGCAGAAGTACGCTCGCCATTGCCCCGGAAAGCCCGGTCATTAAAGCGGTGGTGAAGGTAACCACTTTTTCTGAATCCATCCGCTGCAACATTCGTTCCGGTGACATATGCAAATTAAGAAAAGGTAGCATCTCCTGCAATTTAAAAAGCTTGCGCGTCAGCTCCTTATTAAACTTCGGCAGCATAGAGATGAACTCGTTAAACGATGCGGCCAGCACACCGACCAGCGCAGTAAGCGCAATCAACATCACTACGACCACAATCGTAATGGCAACGGGACGCTGAACTCCGCGACGAATAAACCAGGTCACCAGTGGATTGAGGACGATGGCGAAAAACAGCGCCAGTAACAATTGCACAATGATATCTGCCGCTGCGTGAATACCCGCGAGGATTACTACCAGTGAAGCCAGCTTGAGTAGAATGTGCATACCCGTTTTATCGGGTTGAGATGTTTCCATTGGGGCTTCCTTATGACTTTTTGTATTAAGTGTAGCGGGAGTCACGCCAGCAATATTCTGATTCTTCTTGCTGATTTACACGCCACCACGTGGTAAAAATGAAACACTGTTGTAAAAATGTGGTGCTCCTCATGCCCGTACCTGTTGCCGAACCGGCGCTTAACGGAATGCGCCTGAATTTGCGCATTGTCTCCATTGTCATGTTTAACTTCGCCAGCTATCTGACCATTGGGTTACCGCTCGCCGTGCTACCGGGCTATGTCCATGATGTGATGGGCTTTAGCGCCTTCTGGGCGGGGTTGGTTATCAGTCTGCAATATTTCGCCACGTTGCTGAGTCGTCCTCATGCCGGGCGTTATGCTGATTTGCTGGGGCCAAAAAAGATTGTCGTCTTCGGTTTGTGCGGCTGCTTTTTGAGCGGGCTGGGTTATCTGGTGGCTGGGTTAACCGCCAGTCTGCCAATTATCAGTCTGTTATTACTTTGCCTGGGGCGCGTGATTCTTGGGATTGGGCAAAGTTTTGCCGGAACGGGGTCGACACTGTGGGGCGTTGGCGTGGTCGGTTCGCTGCATATCGGACGAGTGATTTCGTGGAATGGCATTGTCACTTACGGAGCGATGGCGATGGGCGCGCCGTTAGGTGTGGTGTTTTATCACTGGGGCGGTTTGCAGGCGTTAGCATTAATCATTATGGGCGTGGCGCTGGTGGCTATTTTGTTGGCAATACCGCGTCCTACGGTGAAAGCCAGTAAAGGCAAACCTCTGCCGTTTCGCGCGGTGCTTGGGCGCGTCTGGCTGTACGGTATGGCGCTGGCGTTGGCTTCCGCCGGGTTTGGCGTTATCGCCACCTTTATCACGCTGTTTTATGACGCTAAAGGCTGGGACGGTGCGGCCTTCGCGCTGACGTTGTTTAGCTGTGCGTTTGTTGGAACGCGATTGTTATTCCCTAACGGCATAAACCGCATGGGTGGCTTAAACGTGGCGATGCTCTGTTTTAGTGTAGAGATAATCGGCCTGCTGCTGGTTGGCGTGGCGACTATGCCGTGGATGGCGAAAATCGGCGTCTTACTGGCGGGGGCGGGCTTTTCGCTGGTGTTCCCGGCATTGGGCGTAGTGGCGGTCAAAGCGGTGCCGCAGCAGAATCAGGGGGCGGCGCTGGCAACCTACACCGTATTTATGGATTTATCGCTTGGCGTGACCGGACCACTGGCAGGGCTGGTGATGAGTTGGGCGGGCGTACCGGTGATTTATCTGGCGGCGGCGGGGCTGGTCGCAATCGCGTTATTGCTGACGTGGCGATTAAAAAAACGGCCTCCGGTGGAAGCACCAGAGGCCGTTTCGTCATCTTAAAACTTACTGAATAACCAGCGTGTTAATGATGTTTTCTGCGGTGGTCTGCGCTTTTTGCTGATCGTCAGCAGGCAGTGTGATTTGCATTGTCAGCAGTTGGTTGCCCACGTTACCCAGAATGACGGAAGAGTACGCCGTCTGGCCTTTAGCAGAGATAACGCTGTCTAACTGCTGCATTTTGTGACCTTTCAGCTCAATGGCTTTGTTGGTCACCACTTGCAGCTGTGGATCGCGGCTACGTTGCTGATCTTCCAGACGCTTCGCCAGCACAGCCAGGTCTTCTTTCGGATCATCGCCCATAATAACAATCACCGCTTTCTGCCCGGTGGCGTCGGACCAGACGTGCATGTTATTGGCCTGTGTTCCCAGCTTACCGCTCTGGTCGGTCATATCCGCTGGCAGCGAGAAGCTTAACTTGCCATCAAGCAGGTTGACGGGATTCGCGGTAGCGTTACTTTCCGCGACTGTACCTTCCGCTGTAGTGTTAGTGTCTTTATCATCACAGGCCGCAAGCCCCATAACCAGCAGGCCAATTCCGACATATTTAACCAGATTGCGCATTGACATCTTCCTTTCGATAAACGGCCATAACGGCTCATTCATCCATCTTATCACAAGTCTGATAACGAACCTTTAACTGGCCTGCAAAGCGTTGATTTCGGATTTATCTGCCAGTCTTTTCAATAGCATATTGAGTAATACGCCATACATTGGCAGGAAAAAAACGATGCTGATTAACACTTTGAAACAGTAATCAACCAGCGCGATTTCCATCCAGTGTTCGGCCATAAAGGCATCCGGACTCCGCCAGAAAGCAATGAAGAAGAATGCCAGTGTATCGCTGACGTTACCAAACAGTGTGGACGCCGTCGGCGCCAGCCACCAGCGACGACTCTGACGCAGGCGGTTAAAGACATGCACGTCGAGGATCTGCCCCAGCGCGTAGGCCATAAAGCTGGCGGTAGCGATACGAGCGACAAACAGGTTGAAGTGGGCGAGAGCACCGAATCCCTGCCATGAACCCATATAGAACAGCGACGAGATGACATAGGAGATCAATAACGCCGGGATCATCACCGCAAAGATGATACGACGGGCCAGCGGTGCGCCAAAAATACGCACGGTCAGGTCGGTAGCAAGAAAAATAAACGGAAAGCTAAACGCGCCCCAGGTGGTATGAAAACCAAAAATGGAGACCGGAAGCTGAACCAGATAGTTACTGGAGGTGATCACCAGCAGATGAAATAACGATAACCAGAACAACGCCTTGTAGCGCAGTGGTTGTGTTGAAACGTTCATATTTTACCTTTTTGATTAACCATTGGGGTGAGGGAACCCAATACGTACGACACGCTATTTTACCTTGATTAAATAACGTTCTTACCCTTTTTTCGAGCCGCCGCATGATACTGCTTTACGTTGACAATGCAATGGTTAATTTTCACGCAATCGTTAACCTGGTTTGCTTACGGACTCACAGAGCGTAAACTAGCGCCGTTTTTTTATGTGATGAGAAGAAAATGACCGATCTCTTTTCCAGCCCTGACCACACACTCGACGCGCTTGGCCTGCGCTGCCCGGAACCGGTGATGATGGTGCGCAAAACCGTGCGCAATATGCAGCCTGGCGAAACGTTACTGATTATCGCCGATGATCCAGCCACGACCCGAGATATTCCTGGGTTTTGTACCTTTATGGAACACGAACTGGTTGCTAAAGAGACGGATGGCTTGCCTTATCGTTATTTGATTCGTAAAGGCGGTTGATAGGGGCTGATTGGCTTCGATGCCGCCTTTTCCTCACCCCCTAACCCTCTCCCCAGAGGGGCGAGGGGACCGATCGCGCTCAATGTTGCGGCTTGCAACTGGTTTGGTAGGACGGATAAAGCGTTCAAGCTGCATCTGCGAAACGGTGCACAATGCCTGATGCGACGCTGTCGCGTCTTATCATGCCTACGAGTTCGATGCTCTGTGTAGGCCAGATAAGGCGTTCACGCCGCATCCGGCATGCAGGTGTAATGGAATGCACAAATGGATTATTTAATTCCAGTTTGTCTGGGATTGCTGGGATTGCTCGCGATATTCGCCCCCAATTGGCTGATGCCTGTTTTTATCATCATGGGGGGATGGCTGGGGGTACTTGCCTGGGGTTGGCTCTGGCTAATGATATTTTTACCTTTACTTAACGGTGTCGGGCTTGCTTATGCCCTGTGGTTGATGTTCAAAAGGCCATCATTAGCATCCCGCCTGGTTGCTGCATTCAGTGTTATCTCCGTCATTCTGATGTTAGCGCTATATTACGCTTTCCTGACCATGCCGCCGTTCCCGCCTCAGCACTAAGCCTGATAGCCAGAGGCTATCAGGCAACACCTTTATCTCCTGCGCAACAACCTTAACGCATTCGCCGTTACCAGCACCGTCGCACCCGTATCTGCCAGCACCGCCAGCCACAGGCCGGTCATCCCTAACAGCGTCGTGACGAGGAAGATCCCTTTCAGCCCAAGCGCAATGGTGATGTTCTGGCGGATATTGGCGTGAGTGGCGCGCGCCAGTTCAATCATTTGCACCAGGCCGCGCAGGTGGTTATGGGTTAATGCAGCATCGGCGGTTTCCAGCGCCACGTCTGTGCCGCTGCCCATTGCAATCCCGATGGCGGCGGCTTTCATCGCTGGCGCGTCGTTAATACCGTCACCGACCATCGCCAGCGGCGCATGTTGATTCAGCTCGGTTACCGCTTTGACTTTATCTTCCGGCAATAGGCCCGCTTTAAATTCCAGCCCCAGTTCCCCGGCGATTGCCGCCGTTGCGCGTGGATTATCGCCAGTAAGGATCACCCCTTTGACGCCCAGCGCGTTCAGTTCATTGATAGCAGTTGCGGCATCGGCGCGCAGGGTGTCCTGCAATGCAATGACACCAAGTACGTCATCGTTACGTACCACCAGCACTACCGTTTGCCCGGCGCTTTCCAGTTCATTAATCAAACCAGCAAATGCATCAGCAGGATGTTTTCCGGCAGCGCAAATCAATACGCGCTCACCGTTAACCTGCGCTTCAATGCCAGACCCGACCAGCGCCCGCTGTGACTCGGCGGCGGGAATGGCGAGTGCAGCGACCTGCGCTTCACGAACTATGGCTTGCGCAAGTGGATGCGTGGCGCCTTGCTCGACCGCCGCCGCCAGTGTCAGCAGTTCAGATTCGCTAATACCCGTTGCCGGATGAATCGCGGTAACGCGCGGTTTACCGACGGTCAGCGTACCGGTTTTATCAAACGCCACCTGGGTAACGCGACCTAGCTGTTCCAGTGCCGCGCCACCTTTAATCAATGCCCCACGACGTGCCGCCGCCGCCAGCCCGGAGGTAATCGCCGCAGGCGTGGAGATAACTAACGCACACGGGCAACCAATCAGCAGCAGCGTCAGCCCTTTATAAATCCACTCTTGCCAGCTGGCGGCAAACAGCAGCGGTGGCACCAGCGTCACCAGCAGAGCGACAGCCATAATCGCGGGCGTATAGATACGGCTGAAACGATCGATAAACCGCTCAATGGGTGCGCGACGCTCTTCGGCCTCTTCGATCAGTTTCAGAATCCGGTCAATGGCGCTGGCACCCGGTTCTGACAGCACTTCCAGCGTCACCAGACGGTCTACGCTGGTGGCGCCTGCAGGAACTTTATCGCCCGTTGCGCGCTCCACCGGAATGGATTCGCCGGTCAGGGCGCTTTCATCAAAACTGGCAAACGGTGAGAGCAGTTTACCGTCGGCAGGCAAACGCCCACCTGCCGCAACTTCAATCACATCGCCAGGACGCAGGCTGTTTATTGCCACCTCTTCCCGCTCACCGTTACGCAGGCGCGTGGCGGTTTCTGGTTTCAGCGCCATTAACGCGCTGACCCCTTGACGTGCGCGGCTGGCGGCCCAGCCTTCCAGTCGTTCGCCAATCAAAAACAGCAGCAACACCATCGCAGCTTCAGCCGTTGCGCCAATAAACAGCGCACCAATGGCGGCTACGCTCATTAACGTTTCAATAGCAAAGTAACTGCCGGATTTGATCAGCCGTAATGCCTGACGAGCAATTGGGTACAGCCCAACCAGCGTGGTCGCGATAAACGCCAGTTGACCAAACGGATGATTGAACTGCTCCAGTCCCCAACTGATTGCCATCATCACGATAAGCGTAATCAGCGGCAGATTCTCTTTCAGGCGTGATTCTTGTGGTTCGTCGGTGGCCTGTTCATCGCGCAGGGAATAGCCTGCTTTTTGCACCGCAGATTCAACTTGTGCGCGGATGTCATTGTCGGCATCAACCACCAGCTTCTCGGTGGCAAACAACACCTGCACCTGATTCACGCCTGCAAGCTGGCGCACGGCATTTTCTACCTTGCGCGCACAGGCGGCACAGTCCATACCGCTGACTTTCCAGCTATAGCGATTGCCGGAGACGTTTTCAGAAAGGGGGGGCGTACTGGAACATGCGCCGTCGCAGCAACAGTCGTTGGCGTTCTTTACCGGTGTTAGCGGTTTGAACGCAGCAAATTGGGGGGCTTTCTTGCCGAGATTGTCAGGAGTCGACATGGCATCCTCCGGTTAAGTTTTTTCTCATTAACCGAAGGATACACTCTGGAGTTGACTCCAGAGTCAAGTTTTATCAGAGATACAGCGAGCGGACGATGAGGAAGTGACCGGCAAAGTAGCAGGCAGCAGCAATGGCGTTATCGGCCCGGAAGCGGCGGCGATAGTGGCTACCCAGCCAGACAAAGTTGCTGATAAACAGTAACGAAGCGCCGACAAACGCAGAGAGCGCCGGAGCGGTCGGACGGAAGAACCACAGTTCACCTGCCAGCCACACCATCACCAGCGTCATACCGACAAAGGTACAAATGGGCCAACGTAACTCTTCCAGGCGTGTCCAGATAATGGCCAGCAACAGCGCGCCCAGTACCAGCAACACCAGCGGCAATGGCCAGAAGAAAGAGAGCGTCATCTGGCTGGCGAAATAGATGGTGTACAGCAGGTGAGAGAGGAAAAATGCGCCAATGGCGTACATCAGACGCTGACGTGGTAATAGCGTTAGCGCATCGCCCAACAGCGACGCACATAGCCCCGCCAGTACCAGATAGCTAATGGCGTCGAACATCGGCGCTTGCCAGGCCAGTAATAGCAGGAGAAGAAGAGTTAACGGTTTAAACACCCAGCGTTGCCAGGTTGAACCACGATAGGAGGCATCCACAGATAGCCATGCGGAAAGACAGACAGCGATAAACGACCAAAGCATCTTAGTTCCTTGAATTCGTTATTATTTAGTAAGCGGAATGCCTACAGTCTTGCTATTCAGTTTAGTGGCGAGGGCGGACAGATGACAACACCATAACGGGCAGGGTATGCTTATTTCCGCATTTTCCGATAAGGTACAAAGATGAGTAAACCACCTCTTTTCTTTATTGTTATCATTGGCTTAATTGTTGTCGCTGCATCGTTTCGCTTTATGCAGCAGCGGCGGGAAAAAGTTGATAATGATATGGCACCGCTCCAGCAAAAGCTGGTGGTGGTGAGTAACAAGCGGGAAAAACCAATTAACGATCGCCGTTCGCGCCAGCAGGAAGTGACTCCGGCTGGCACCAGTATGCGCTATGAGGCAAGCTTCAAACCGCAAAGCGGTGGACTGGAGCAGACGTTCCGCCTCGACGCCCAGCAGTACCACGCCCTGACAGTGGGCGATAAAGGTACGCTGAGCTATAAAGGCACGCGTTTTGTCAGCTTTGTTGGCGAACAATAAGGTTATTTTTTAACTTTAAATTTCTTCTGCCAGGCCAGCAGTTCAAACACGCCGAAAAGGAAAATACGCACCTTTTCGGCGGTGGTAAGCTGCGGACCATCCTTCGGCAAAGTGGATTTCAATAGCGCCAGCTGCATACCATGCATCAGCACGGTAAAAATCAGCGCCACGTTAACGAAAATATTCAGCGGTCGCGGAAATGGCTGAACAAGATTGAGGATTAAAAATCCCCATACGCAAAGCATTAACAAACGTCCAATATTAATCAGCATCACTTTCTCCTTGTGTTTCACGCTGATACAACCGATAAGCAACTTGACCCGCCACTTTTTCCCGATATAACGACCAGTTTGCCGGAACTGTAGGCAGACCGTTTTCGACTTCGCTCTCGACATATATCCAGGCTTCGTCAGCCAGCCAGCCGTTGTCTTCCAGTAAATTAATGGTTTCTTCCAACAAGCCTCGGCGGAATGGCGGATCGACAAACACGATATTATGCGGTGTGCCTTTTTGCGCCAGGAATGACATTGCATTGCTGTTAACCACCCGCGCATTATCTGCTTTCAGGGTTGCCAGATTCTTGATTAATTGCTGATGCACCGCACGATCCATCTCAATCAGCGTGGCGCCCGCAGCGTAGCGAGACAAGGCTTCCAGCCCCAGCGCGCCGCTACCGGCGAAGCAATCCAGACATTGCGCATCGACGATAACCGGAGCCAGCCAGTTAAATAACGTTTCGCGCACGCGATCGGTGGTGGGGCGCAGGCCTGGGCTGTCCGGAACCGGGAGTTTACGGCCTCGCCACTGCCCGCCAATAATGCGGATTTGGCCGCTACCGGAATGATTCGGTTTTTTCATGATAAATTGCTCAATCCGCCAGATAACACATAATTGCAGGCGGTGATGTGTATTCAGTTAAGTGATAGACTATTTCATCATTTTTTTAGCTGCTATGTACATAGCGTTAACGCTGTGCCATGAAGCAACAGCGAGGAGTGTAGTCGCAGATGGCGAAAGAAAAAAAACGTGGCTTTTTTTCCTGGCTGGGCTTTGGTCAAAAAGAGCAGACCCCGGAAAAAGAGACAGAAGTCCAAAATGATCAATCGGTTGTAGAAGAAACTGTCCAGGCTGAAGAGCCTGCGAAGGTTGCTGAACAACCTGTTGAGGAGTTGCCGCAGGCCCATACTGAAGCCGAGGCGGAAACTTTTGCTGCCGAAGTGGTGGAAGTGACTGAACAGGTTGTCGAAAGCGAGAAAGTGCAGCCTGAAGCTGTTATCGAAGCGGAAGTCAGTGCGCAGCCAGAACCCGTAGTGGAAGAATCGCCAGCACCGGTAGTTGAACCTGAAGTTACGCCGGAGCCAGTGGCTATTGAACGTGAAGAGCTGCCATTGCCGGAAGACGTCAACGCCGAAGAGGTTTCGCCAGAAGAGTGGCAGGCCGAAGCGGAAACCGTGGAGATTGTCGAAGCGGCGCAAGAAGAAGCGGCTAAAGAAGAAATCACCGACGAAGAGCTGGAAGCACAGGCGCTGGCTGCCGAAGCGGCAGAAGAGGCGGTGATGGTGGTTCCTCCGGCAGAAGAAGAGCAGCCGGTGGAAGAAATTGCCCAGGAGCAAGAAAAACCGACCAAAGAAGGTTTCTTCGCGCGCCTGAAACGCAGCCTGTTAAAAACCAAAGAAAATCTCGGTTCCGGATTTATCAGCCTGTTCCGCGGTAAAAAAATCGACGATGATCTGTTTGAAGAGCTGGAAGAGCAGCTTTTGATCGCCGATGTGGGTGTGGAAACCACGCGTAAAATCATCACCAATCTGACGGAAGGCGCATCCCGCAAGCAGCTTCGTGACGCCGAGGCGCTCTATGGCCTGCTGAAAGAAGAGATGGGCGAGATTCTGGCGAAAGTCGATGAACCACTGAACGTCGAAGGCAAAGCGCCGTTTGTGATCCTGATGGTGGGCGTCAATGGCGTGGGGAAAACCACGACGATTGGCAAGCTGGCGCGTCAGTTTGAACAGCAAGGTAAATCTGTGATGCTGGCGGCGGGCGATACTTTCCGTGCGGCAGCAGTTGAGCAGCTTCAGGTCTGGGGTCAGCGCAACAATATCCCGGTGATTGCCCAGCATACAGGTGCGGATTCCGCCTCTGTTATCTTCGACGCCATTCAGGCTGCGAAGGCGCGTAATGTTGATGTTCTGATTGCCGATACCGCCGGACGCTTGCAGAACAAATCGCACTTGATGGAAGAGCTGAAGAAAATCGTCCGCGTGATGAAGAAACTCGACGTTGAAGCCCCGCATGAAGTTATGCTGACTATCGACGCCAGCACCGGGCAGAATGCGGTAAGCCAGGCCAAACTGTTTCACGAAGCGGTTGGCTTAACCGGCATCACGTTAACGAAACTGGACGGCACGGCGAAAGGCGGGGTAATTTTCTCGGTGGCTGACCAGTTTGGTATTCCTATCCGCTATATTGGTGTCGGCGAACGTATTGAGGATTTGCGTCCGTTTAAAGCGGACGACTTTATAGAGGCACTTTTTGCCCGAGAGGATTAACAATGATTCGCTTTGAACATGTCAGCAAGGCTTATCTCGGTGGGAGACAGGCGCTGCAGGGCGTTACGTTTCATATGCAGCCGGGTGAGATGGCGTTTCTGACCGGTCATTCCGGTGCAGGGAAAAGTACCCTCCTGAAGCTGATCTGTGGGATTGAGCGGCCAAGCGCCGGGAAAATCTGGTTTAGCGGCCATGACATCACGCGTCTGAAAAACCGTGAAGTTCCGTTTCTGCGCCGCCAGATCGGCATGATTTTCCAGGATCACCATCTACTGATGGACCGTACTGTCTATGATAACGTGGCGATCCCGTTGATTATCGCCGGTGCCAGCGGTGACGATATTCGTCGCCGTGTATCGGCGGCGCTGGACAAAGTCGGGCTACTGGACAAAGCGAAAAACTTTCCAATACAGCTTTCTGGCGGTGAACAGCAGCGCGTTGGCATTGCCCGCGCGGTGGTGAACAAACCTGCGGTACTGCTGGCGGACGAACCGACCGGTAACCTGGATGATGCGCTGTCAGAAGGGATTTTACGTCTGTTTGAAGAGTTTAATCGCGTTGGGGTAACAGTATTGATGGCAACACACGACATCAACCTGATTTCACGACGTTCCTATCGCATGCTCACCCTGAGCGATGGTCACTTGCATGGAGGCGTGGGCCATGAATAAGCGCGATGCAATCAATCATATCCGGCAGTTTGGCGGGCGTCTTGATCGCTTCCGTAAATCGGCTGGCGGCTCTGGCGACGGTGGGCGTAACGCGCCGAAACGCGCGAAGTCCTCGCCAAAACCGGCAAATCGCAAAACCAACGTTTTCAACGAACAGGTGCGCTATGCGTTCCACGGCGCTTTGCAGGATCTGAAAAGCAAACCGTTCGCCACGTTTCTAACCGTGATGGTCATCGCCATCTCCCTGACGCTGCCAAGCGTCTGTTATATGGTGTACAAAAACGTTAACCAGGCGGCGACGCAGTATTATCCGTCACCACAAATCACCGTTTATCTACAAAAAACACTGGATGATGACGCCGCTGCGGGCGTGGTGGCGCAGCTACAGGCCGAGCAGGGCGTGGAGAAAGTGAACTATCTTTCTCGTGAAGACGCACTGGGCGAGTTCCGTAACTGGTCTGGTTTTGGTGGTGCGCTGGATATGCTGGAAGAAAACCCACTTCCGGCAGTGGCAGTGGTAATCCCGAAACTCGATTTCCAGGGGACGGAGTCACTGAATACGCTGCGCGATCGTATCACGCAGATTAACGGCATTGACGAAGTGCGGATGGATGACAGCTGGTTTGCCCGTCTGGCGGCGTTGACCGGGCTGGTCGGGCGCGTTTCGGCGATGATCGGCGTATTGATGGTGGCGGCCGTGTTCCTCGTCATCGGCAACAGCGTACGTCTGAGCATCTTTGCTCGCCGTGACTCCATCAACGTGCAGAAACTGATTGGTGCGACGGATGGTTTCATCCTTCGCCCGTTCCTGTACGGCGGTGCACTGCTGGGATTTTCTGGCGCATTGTTGTCATTAATTTTGTCAGAAATTCTGGTACTGCGTTTGTCGTCAGCGGTGGCGGAAGTGGCGCAGGTTTTCGGAACTAAGTTTGATATCAATGGCTTATCGTTCGATGAATGTCTGCTTTTGCTGCTGGTGTGTTCGATGATTGGCTGGGTGGCAGCCTGGCTTGCCACGGTACAACATTTACGCCATTTTACGCCTGAATAATAAAAGCGTGTTATACTCTTTCCCTGCAATGGGTTCCGTAGCAGGGAAAGAGACCCCGTTGTCTCTTCCCGGTATTTCATCTCTATGTCACATTTTGTGCGTAATTTATTCACAGCGTTGCATTGAACTTGTGGATAAAATCACGGTCTGATAAAACAGTGAATGATAACCTCATTGCTCTTAAGCTCTGGCACAGTTGTTGCTACCACTGAGGCGCCAGAAGATATCGATTGAGAGGATTTGAATGACTGACAAAATGCAAAGTTTAGCTTTAGCCCCAGTTGGCAACCTGGATTCCTACATCCGGGCAGCTAACGCGTGGCCGATGTTGTCGGCTGACGAGGAGCGGGCGCTGGCTGAAAAGCTGCATTACCATGGCGATCTGGAAGCAGCTAAAACGCTGATCCTGTCTCACCTGCGGTTTGTTGTTCATATTGCTCGTAATTATGCGGGCTATGGCCTGCCACAGGCGGATTTGATTCAGGAAGGTAACATCGGCCTGATGAAAGCAGTGCGCCGTTTTAACCCGGAAGTGGGTGTGCGCCTGGTCTCCTTCGCCGTTCACTGGATCAAAGCAGAGATCCACGAATACGTTCTGCGTAACTGGCGTATCGTCAAAGTTGCGACCACCAAAGCGCAGCGCAAACTGTTCTTCAACCTGCGTAAAACCAAGCAGCGTCTGGGCTGGTTTAACCAGGATGAAGTCGAAATGGTGGCCCGTGAACTGGGCGTAACCAGCAAAGACGTGCGTGAGATGGAGTCGCGTATGGCGGCACAGGACATGACCTTTGACCTGTCTTCCGACGACGATTCCGACAGCCAGCCGATGGCTCCGGTGCTCTATCTGCAGGATAAATCATCTAACTTTGCCGACGGCATTGAAGATGATAACTGGGAAGAGCAGGCGGCAAACCGCCTGACCGACGCGATGCAAGGTCTGGACGAGCGTAGCCAGGACATCATCCGCGCGCGCTGGCTGGACGAAGACAACAAGTCCACGTTGCAGGAACTGGCTGACCGTTACGGTGTTTCCGCTGAGCGTGTGCGCCAGCTGGAGAAGAACGCGATGAAAAAACTTCGCGCTGCTATTGAAGCGTAACTGCACAACGCGTTAAGTTGTCACAGATAACCCCTGGATTTGAGTCCGGGGGTTTTTGTTTACGCTATCTTGTAGGACAAGAGATACATCCGGCATTTGTTCTTTACAGGAAATTATAGCCTTTCAACATTTCCTTGATGTCTTCAACGATCGCGTCGTTTGGCATATGAATTGGTCTACGGGTAATACCGGCCTTCACCCCCATCAGGTTTAATGCTTCTTTCATTACTGCAGGTGCGGTCATTTTCTTGATCGTCATGCGCAGTGCATCCATTTTATTACGCTCTTCCTGCGCTTTATCCAGTTCACCGGCCATGAAGTAGTTATATAAATTGACTTCAATAGTAGGCAGAACATTCGATGTTGCAGCGACAGCAGCCACAGAACCTTCTTTAAATGCATCCAGCATTAACGAGTCAGAGCCGTTTAATACCTTAAAGTTTTTATGTTTAGCGATTTCCAGATACTGTTTCTGGACTTCGAATTTACCGCTACTGTCTTTTATCGCTACGATATTTTTGATATCGGCTAAACGATTTGCCGTTTCGTATTCAATGCTTAATCCTGTCTGGCCCGGCAGGTTATAGAGAATGATGGGCGCCGTTGTGCTGAAGGCAATATCATAATAGTGACGGTATAAATCTTCCTGATTTGGTACAAGATAGTACGGCGTGACAACAGAAATATAATCGGCGCCCGCATCAACTAAACGCTTAGTCAATTCGATAGTTTGTTTTGTGCTGCAGCACCCAGCACCTGCACAAATGGTAACTTCATTACCGACCTCTTCAACGACGGCTTTTGTTAACTCAACTTTTTCGTCATCGGAAAGCAAATGAAATTCACCATTAGTTCCGCAAATGAATAAGCCATGAACACCTTTGTCAACTAACCAGCGCGCCATTTTTTTCGCCGCCGCGATATCCATTTTTTCCATTTCATCGAAAGGTGTTACCATTGCGGTAATAATCCCTTTTAGCTCTTTCATTACTCTTTCTCCAGTTCCTGTAATACGTTTTTAATAGAAATTTGCATAGTGTTATGGTCGGCCTCATCAGTAAATGAAGCGGCATGAGGGGTAATAGAGTAGTTTTTAAGTTCTGTGAGTTCTTTTGAACGTTCTTTCAGTTCAATATCTTCACTGGCAAAAGCAATTTTCTGATTGCTAAGTGCGGTATATAAACTTTCCTCATCGACCAATCCCCCCCTGGCAGTATTGATTAAAATGGATGAAGACTTCATTTTCTCAAATACAGAGTCGTTAATTATATTGCGAGTGCTGCCCAGTAAAGGTAAATGCAGAGAAATGATATCGCTGTACTGATATATTTCATCAGGTGATTTAAGTTCTATATAGGATGGAACTTTGTTTTTATCAATATAGGGATCATGAGCAGTAATTGTCATTCCCATAGAATGAGCAATATGGGCAACATGTTGACCAATTGCACCAAGTCCAATTAATCCCAGAGTTTTTTGATGGAGCTCATAACCGACAAGTCTGACGTCCTTTCCATTTCTTGCCTGACTCTCAATTTCAACATATTTTCTGGAACTGGAGAGCATCATCAGGATTGCCATTTCTGCAACAGAAATAGAGTTAGCATTAAGAGCTTTATGTACAACGATGCCTTTACTGTTTGCGTAATCGACATCTATGTTGTCTAACCCTACTCCATATTTTGAAATAACCTTCAGGTTTTTAGCCTGATCAATGACTTCTCTGTCCAGAGGATCGTTTCCGGTGATAATAGCATTTGCGTCTTTAATTTTCTCGATGAGTTCTTCCTTGCTATATCGACCTCCACTGTTATTACATTCAACGTGATAACCTGCGGATTTTAATTTATCAATATAGACCTTGCCTTTACCCACAAAAGGCCGGGGAGTGATAATTATCTTTTTCATTTTATAAAAGGCCAAAGAAAGAAAATGCCAGACTCAAAACAAGAATAGTGACCAGAATACGTAAGAAATGTGGGCCACATTTCTGTATGTAAAAATAAATACCCAACACGGCAATAAGTGGCAACATGTTAGGGACAATTTTATCTAGCATATCCTGTAAAACGATGGTATTGCCACCGCCGGTTGTGATGTGTAATGGTGTCTTAATTTTTACATATGTTGCTGAAAGTGCCCCCATCATCAACAGCCCGAACATTCCAGCACCTTCAATAATTCGATGTATGCTCCCGGAATGCAAAATTTCCAGAATTGATTCTTTCCCTTTTTTATAGCCGATATTAAGTGCAAATCGACTGGCGAAGAACATATAACTAACCTGGTAAATCAGGGGGAGAAGTGCGGCAATAACATATCCCTGAATAACAAACGGGATACAGACACCAATAACAATGGGGCGCAATGTACCAAAGTCTAACGTGTCACCAATACCCGAGACAGGCCCCATAAGACCGGTTTTTAAACCCGTAACAAGTTGTGTTGTTGATTCACGTTGTTCTTCTGATTCTTGGGCCGCTTTTTCCTCCAGCGCAATACTAATACCAGCGATAACCGAGCCCCAGTTAGCCTGTGTGTTGAACATGGTTAAATGGCGCTGTAAGGCTTTGGCGAGATCTTTTTCATCCGGGTATAGCTTCGCCAATACGCCGGTCATTGCATTGCAAAATGCCAGTGCTTGTAAACGTTCAAAGTTCAACGATGTTTCAGAGAACGCGTGCCATTTTAGCCAAACAATCTGAACATCTCTTTTCGTAATAGGGGAGGATTCTGAGTATCCTGACTCAATTATATTATCCATTTTTAGTTCCTTTTGTATTTTGTGACTGCATATATAAGAGGACGGCACACAGTCCAAAAATAGAGATGCCAATGGTATTCAAGCCTGAATAGGTCACGAGGAAAAAGCCAATAATGAACAGAGGGATGTATTGTTTCTTACCGATAACAATGATGGTTATCGCAAAACCAAGTGCGGGCAGAATATTACCGGCAATTGCCAGGCCATTCGTCGACCAGGTGGGAAGCAGGTTTACAAAAGAGGCAATGGCATCCGGGCCATACAGGCAGGCGATGAATACCGGTACAAAACGCATCGGAAAGGCTAACAGGAGAGGATATATTGTGGCTGCGCGTTGGATGCCTTTGATATCTCCTTTTTCTGCGTAGCGATCAGCCATGTGGACAAATGTGGTATTCAGTGTTTTGCGTACGTTTTCCAGAACCACGCCGAGCAATCCCAGTGGAATAGCCAAAGAGATAGCAATTTCTGGTTTAATACCTGCGGTAAGTGCAATTGGAATTGCTATACACGAGGCTAGACCTTCATCTGCAGGAGGATTTCCACCCGGGGCAATACTCCCGATATAGATCATCTGTAAGGTGGCTCCAACAGATAAAGCAGTTGGCATATCATTAAAGATTAGCCCCATAATAGGTGCTATCGATAATGGCATACGCATAATAGAAAAGCCGTACCATACTTTTGCTTGGGATATCCAATATACCAGGGCAATCATTGCTGCTGTAAAAATAGACATAAGCTCCTCTCCTTAATTAAGGTAACTTATTTTTGATTTTTTGTAGGCTGGCAGGATCTTCTTCAGGAATAGTTTGGAAATAAACTTTGATATTCTTATCTTCGATGATTTGAAGTTTGTCGGCATCTTCGTGATTGAGTGATATTTGGTTGAAAACTATTTTTCTTCCTGGAGTATTTTCAACACCACCGACTTGTAATTCTTCTAACATCAAACCACCTTGTATGGTTTTTAATGCAGAATCGATCGATTTGAAAAGAATTAGTAATTTACCTTCGTAGAAACTATTGCTGTTCCAGCGTTGTAACGTATCTTCAATGGAGGTCATTATAACTTCAACACCACTTGGCGCTGCCATCTTATAGACTTCAGCCAGGAAAGGATCGCGTGACAAGGGATCATCAATAACAATTATTTTATTTGCATCACTCCTTTTTAGCCATTTTGTTATGACTTGTCCATGAATTAAACGGTAATCAATACGGGCATGTACTATACTCATAGTTTATCATCCTTTATTAAAACAATAAGTTTGAATCATCTCTTTACCAGCATCATGTACATGCTGAATATATTCATCAAAGGACAGTTCTTCGTCAGAATCCTGTAACATGTTGGCTTCAATTAACATTGCCAGATTGACACCGCTGATGCAGCGAATGGGAAATTCTCGGGAAAGAAGGTAGGCGATATTTGAAGGTGTACCGCCATAAATATCCGTAAATATGATTGTTTCTACATCAGGATTGAGTATGGCTTTTACTTGTTGCATAAGCGTTTCAGGTGACATCCCCGGCATCAGAGAAATAGCTGTGGTATGCGGTGTTTTACCTACAATCATTTCGCTGCTGGCGAGTAAAGCATTCCCTGCCTCACCGTGTGTCAGAATTATAATATTGAACTGATTCAAATGATAAATTCCTTTTAATATATACAGAGGACAGATAAGAGATAATATTCAATATATGAATGTTTTTATCTTTCCGAAAAGTAGTCTTTGGTCTGTGATTTATATTATTTTTTCTTTGACGATAATGTTAGCAAGATCACAGTTGATAGCATTAGCGAAAATTGCTAATAAATTGTTTGTAATAAAAAAACAGGACTTATAACGTGTTATCCATCATAATTAATGATAATTTAATGTATTTATATTCATTTAATGAATGAGTTATCGTGAACCAAAAATACGTCGAATAAATAAATCAATACTTATGATTTATAAAAATTATATATAAGAAAGAGAACGTACAACGCTTAAAGAAGATAGATTTTATGCTAATTATCTATATTTAAAGCTTGTTTTAAATTTCAGGATAGGAAAAGGGATATGCTCAATCTGGAAAAAACACAATTGAGCTATAGCCGTTTCTACTAATAAATTAAATGCTATAGAGCAACATTCGGGGAGGTTATGGGTATGAGGAATATTTGAAACCAGACGACATGTCAGGGAAAAATGTTCAAGGGAGGTCCATTCCAAAACTGAGTACAGGCCAGTTATCAGCAATGTTTATTGCCGTTATTTTGTTTATTTGATTGCGGGAATTGTGATGTATTTTGCTCGGTAAGCTTTATCGTGTTCAGGTTTGAGGTATGCGTGATAGCATCATCATTTGATGTACCAGGCTATTTTTGCAGCAACGCTTGTTTAGGCGAATTTCTTCTTGTGGCAAACGCCAACCTTCCCGCAGATTGTTAATAAACTGTCAAAATAGCTATTCCAATATCATAAAAATGGGGTATGTTTTAGCAGAGTATGCTGCTAAAGCACGGGTAGTCATGCATAAAACGAAATAAAGTGCTGAATCACAACACCACAACACACGTAATAACCAGAAGAATGGGGATTCTCAGGATGAATATAAAGGGTAAAGCGTTACTGGCAGGATGTATCGCGCTGGCATTCAGCAATATGGCTCTGGCGGAAGATATTAAAGTTGCGGTCGTGGGCGCGATGTCTGGTCCGGTGGCCCAGTACGGTGACCAGGAGTTTACTGGCGCAGAACAGGCGGTTGCGGATATCAATGCCAAAGGCGGCGTTAAAGGTAACAAACTGCAAATCGTAAAATACGACGATGCTTGTGACCCGAAACAGGCGGTCGCGGTGGCGAACAAAGTCGTTAACGACGGCATTAAATACGTGATTGGTCACCTCTGTTCTTCATCAACGCAGCCAGCGTCTGATATCTACGAAGACGAAGGCATTTTAATGATCACCCCTGCGGCAACCGCACCAGAGCTGACCGCGCGTGGCTATAAGTTGATTATGCGCACCACCGGCCTGGACTCCGACCAGGGGCCGACGGCGGCGAAATATATTCTTGAGAAAGTGAAACCGCAGCGTATTGCTATCGTTCACGACAAACAGCAATACGGCGAAGGTCTGGCGCGTGCGGTGCAGGATGGCCTGAAAAAAGGTAATGCTAACGTGGTGTTCTTTGATGGCATCACCGCCGGGGAAAAAGATTTCTCAACGCTGGTGGCGCGTCTGAAGAAAGAGAATATCGACTTCGTTTATTACGGCGGTTACCACCCGGAAATGGGGCAAATCCTGCGTCAGGCACGCGCGGCAGGGCTGAAAACTCAGTTTATGGGGCCGGAAGGCGTGGCTAACGTTTCGCTGTCTAACATTGCGGGCGAGTCAGCGGAAGGGCTGCTGGTGACCAAGCCGAAGAACTACGATCAGGTTCCGGCGAACAAACCCATTGTTGACGCCATCAAAGCGAAAAAACAGGACCCAAGCGGCGCGTTCGTCTGGACCACCTACGCTGCGCTGCAATCTTTGCAGGCGGGTCTGAATCAGTCTGACGATCCGGCTGAGATCGCCAAATACCTGAAAGCGAACTCGGTTGATACCGTGATGGGGCCGCTGACGTGGGATGAGAAAGGCGATCTGAAAGGCTTTGAGTTCGGCGTATTTGACTGGCACGCCAACGGCACGGCGACTGATGCGAAGTAATCATTAATCGGCAACTTTGGGTTGCCGCCAAATTGCTAATATCGAGTACGTTGCTTCATGCCGGATGCGGCGTAAACGCCTTATCCGGCCTACAAGATCCAAAGAAATCAGTAAATTGCAACACACATTGTTGGCCTGATAAGCGTAGCGCATCAGGCAATTTCTCGTTGGTCATCACTTTTGAAATCAAACTTGACGATTAACGCTTCTCCCAGCCGCCCTTTTGCGCCGTAAACCCCAGTGCCTGCATAAACGCTGTCATCACGCCGCGATCTTCCACGCCAGCATCCGCCATCCACCAGCATGAAACGCCAGGATTGCTACGCAAAACTTCTTCCAGCAGATATTGCCCTACACCGCGACGGCGGGTGACTTCCCGCACGCGCAGGGAATCCAGTGCTCCCTCGGTGCCGCTTAAGGTTACCCGCACGGCCGCGAGCAGGCGCTCGTTAAAACGCGCGGCGTAGATACGGTGGTTATCGTCAACCTGTAACGAGGAAGGGGAATACTCCGGCCAGATCTTTTGCAGGTCAATCCGGTCCTGGTCGCTAAAGTTTTCTAATCGAATGATGGTCAGCTTCATGGGTAACCCGTGTAAATCACAAAAGTGGAACCAGTGTAGCGAAATAATTTAATCGGAGGCTTTCTCTTTTTTATTTCTTTTGGCAGGTGATTAATTTTTTTTCAGCAATAATTACAAAGTTAAAACATTAGAGAATGAAAATTGTCCAGCATAATCCCCTGAATGGTAGTGAATTATTCCGCCCTTTATGCCGTTATTTTATGCTGACAACGACGCTTTTTTCTGTTTATCTATCAGCACATTCAGAATATTATCTGTTCTTAATCGACTGAAAAATAGGGATTTTAATCGCTATTATCACAATATGCTGTGCTAAACCCTTAATCAGACAGGTAAAAACAGTGCAGTATAAAAAAAGGACAGTCTGATTTGTTAACACATAAAAACAAAGCAACACAACATTACGAGTGGGGATTTTGAATAATGAAACGGAATGCGAAAACTATCATCGCAGGGATGATTGCACTGGCAATATCACACACCGCTTTAGCCGACGATATTAAAGTTGCCGTTGTCGGCGCGATGTCTGGCCCGGTTGCCCAGTGGGGCGATATGGAATTTAACGGCGCGCGTCAGGCAATCAAAGACATCAATGCCAAAGGGGGAATTAAGGGCGACAAGCTGGTTGGCGTGGAATATGACGACGCCTGCGACCCGAAACAAGCCGTTGCGGTCGCCAACAAAATCGTTAACGACGGCATTAAATACGTTATTGGTCATCTGTGTTCTTCTTCTACCCAACCTGCGTCAGATATCTATGAAGACGAAGGTATCCTGATGATCTCGCCGGGAGCGACCAACCCGGAGCTGACTCAACGCGGTTATCAACACATCATGCGTACTGCCGGGCTGGACTCTTCCCAGGGGCCAACGGCGGCAAAATACATTCTTGAGACGGTGAAGCCCCAGCGCATCGCCATCATTCACGACAAACAACAGTATGGCGAAGGGCTGGCACGTTCGGTGCAGGACGGGTTAAAAGCGGCTAACGCTAACGTCGTCTTCTTCGACGGCATTACCGCTGGCGAGAAAGATTTCTCCGCGCTGATCGCCCGCCTGAAAAAAGAAAACATCGACTTCGTTTACTACGGCGGTTACTACCCGGAAATGGGGCAGATGCTGCGCCAGGCCCGTTCCGTTGGCCTGAAAACTCAGTTTATGGGGCCGGAAGGTGTGGGTAATGCGTCGCTGTCGAATATTGCTGGCGATGCTGCTGAAGGCATGTTGGTCACCATGCCAAAACGCTATGACCAGGATCCGGCAAACCAGGGCATCGTTGATGCGCTGAAAGCAGACAAGAAAGATCCGTCCGGGCCTTATGTCTGGATCACCTACGCGGCGGTGCAATCTCTGGCAACTGCCCTTGAACGTACCGGCAGCGATGAGCCGCTGGCGCTGGTGAAAGATTTAAAAGCAAACGGTGCAAACACCGTGATTGGGCCGCTGAACTGGGATGAAAAAGGCGATCTTAAGGGATTTGATTTTGGTGTCTTCCAGTGGCACGCCGACGGTTCATCCACGGCAGCCAAGTGATCATCCCACCGCCCGTGAAAAACGGGCGGGTTTAGAAAGGTTACCTTATGTCTGAGCAGTTTTTGTATTTCTTGCAGCAGATGTTTAACGGCGTCACGCTGGGCAGTACTTACGCGCTGATTGCCATCGGCTACACCATGGTTTACGGCATTATCGGCATGATCAACTTCGCCCACGGCGAGGTTTATATGATCGGCAGCTACGTCTCATTTATGATCATCGCCGCGCTGATGATGATGGGCATTGATACCGGCTGGCTGCTGGTGGCGGCGGGATTCGTCGGCGCGATAGTCATCGCCAGCGCCTACGGCTGGAGTATCGAACGGGTGGCCTATCGCCCGGTGCGTAACTCTAAGCGCCTGATTGCGCTCATCTCGGCAATCGGCATGTCCATCTTCCTGCAAAACTACGTCAGCCTGACCGAAGGTTCGCGCGACGTGGCGCTGCCCAGCCTGTTTAACGGTCAGTGGGTGGTGGGCCATAGCGAAAACTTCTCTGCCTCTATTACCACCATGCAGGCGGTGATCTGGATTGTCACCTTCCTCGCCATGCTGGCGCTGACGATTTTCATTCGCTATTCCCGCATGGGTCGCGCCTGTCGTGCCTGCGCGGAAGATCTGAAAATGGCGAGCCTGCTTGGCATTAACACCGACCGGGTGATTGCGCTGACCTTTGTGATTGGCGCGGCGATGGCGGCAGTGGCGGGCGTGCTGCTCGGTCAGTTCTACGGCGTAATTAACCCCTACATCGGCTTTATGGCCGGGATGAAAGCCTTTACCGCTGCGGTGCTCGGCGGGATTGGCAGTATTCCAGGGGCGATGATTGGCGGCCTGATCCTGGGGATTGCGGAGGCGCTCTCTTCTGCCTATTTGAGTACGGAATATAAAGATGTGGTCTCATTTGCCCTGCTGATTCTGGTACTGCTGGTGATGCCGACCGGTATTCTGGGTCGCCCGGAGGTAGAGAAAGTATGAAACCGATGCATATTGCAATGGCGCTGCTTTCTGCCGCGATGTTCTTTATCCTCGCTGGCGTCTTTATGGGCGTGCAGCTGGAGCTGGACGGCACCAAACTGGTGGTCGATAGCGCTTCGGATGTCCGTTGGGAGTGGGTGTTTATCGGCACGGCGGTGGTCTTTTTCTTCCAGCTTTTGCGACCTGCTTTCCAGAAAGGGCTAAAAAGCGTTTCCGGACCGAAGTTTATTCTGCCCGCGATTGATGGCTCCACGGTGAAGCAAAAGCTGTTCCTCGTGGCGCTGCTGGTGCTTGCGGTGGCGTGGCCGTTTATGGTCTCACGCGGGACGGTGGATATCGCCACCCTGACCATGATCTACATTATTCTCGGCCTCGGGCTGAACGTGGTGGTGGGGCTTTCCGGCCTGCTGGTGCTGGGGTACGGCGGCTTTTACGCCATCGGCGCTTACACCTTTGCGCTGCTCAATCACTATTACGGTCTTGGGTTCTGGACCTGTCTGCCGATTGCCGGGTTAATGGCAGCGGCGGCGGGCTTCCTGCTCGGTTTTCCGGTGCTGCGTCTGCGCGGTGATTATCTGGCGATCGTTACCCTCGGTTTCGGCGAAATTGTGCGCATATTGCTGCTCAATAACACCGAAATTACCGGTGGTCCGAACGGTATCAGCCAGATCCCGAAACCGACGTTTTTTGGCCTTGAGTTCAGTCGTACCGCCCGTGAAGGTGGCTGGGACACCTTCAGTAATTTCTTTGGCCTGAAATATGATCCCTCTGATCGCGTCATTTTCCTCTACCTGGTAGCGTTGCTTTTGGTGGTGTTTTCTTTATTCGTCATTAACCGCTTACTGCGGATGCCGCTGGGCCGCGCGTGGGAAGCGTTGCGTGAAGACGAGATCGCCTGCCGTTCGCTGGGCTTAAGCCCGCGTCGTATCAAGCTGACCGCCTTTACCATCAGCGCCGCGTTTGCCGGTTTTGCCGGAACGCTGTTTGCTGCGCGCCAGGGCTTTGTTAGCCCGGAATCCTTCACTTTTGCCGAATCGGCGTTTGTGCTGGCGATAGTGGTGCTCGGCGGTATGGGCTCGCAATTTGCAGTGATTCTGGCGGCAGTTCTGCTGGTGGTGTCGCGCGAGTTGATGCGTGATTTCAACGAATACAGCATGTTAATGCTCGGTGGTTTGATGGTGCTGATGATGATCTGGCGTCCGCAGGGCTTGCTGCCCATGACGCGCCCGCAACTGAAGCTGAAAAACGGTGCAGCGAAAGGAGAGCAGGCATGAGTCAGCCATTATTATCTGTTAACGGCCTGATGATGCGCTTCGGCGGCCTGCTGGCGGTGAACAACGTCAATCTTGAACTGTACCCGCAGGAAATCGTCTCGTTAATCGGCCCTAACGGTGCCGGAAAAACCACGGTCTTCAACTGCCTGACCGGATTCTACAAACCCACTGGTGGCACCATTTTACTGCGCGATCAGCACCTGGAAGGTTTGCCCGGTCAGCAAATTGCCCGCATGGGCGTGGTGCGCACCTTCCAGCATGTGCGTCTGTTCCGTGAAATGACGGTAATTGAAAACCTGCTGGTGGCGCAGCATCAGCAACTGAAAACCGGGCTGTTCTCTGGCCTGTTGAAAACGCCTTCTTTCCGTCGCGCCCAGAGCGAAGCGCTCGACCGCGCCGCGACCTGGCTTGAGCGCATTGGTTTGCTGGAACACGCCAACCGCCAGGCGAGCAACCTGGCCTATGGCGACCAGCGCCGTCTGGAGATCGCCCGCTGCATGGTGACGCAGCCGGAGATTTTAATGCTCGACGAACCGGCGGCGGGTCTTAACCCGAAAGAGACGAAAGAGCTGGACGAACTGATTGCCGAACTGCGTAACCATCACAACACCACTATCTTGTTGATTGAACACGATATGAAGCTGGTGATGGGAATTTCGGACCGAATTTACGTGGTCAATCAGGGGACGCCGCTGGCAAACGGTACGCCGGAGCAGATCCGTAATAACCCGGACGTGATCCGTGCCTATTTAGGTGAGGCATAAGATGGAAAAAGTCATGTTGTCCTTTGACAAAGTCAGCGCCCACTACGGCAAAATCCAGGCGCTGCATGAGGTGAGCCTGCATATCAATCAGGGCGAGATTGTCACGCTGATTGGCGCGAACGGGGCGGGGAAAACCACCTTGCTCGGCACGTTATGCGGCGATCCACGCGCCACCAGCGGGCGAATTGTGTTTGATGATAAAGACATTACCGACTGGCAGACGGCGAAAATCATGCGCGAAGCGGTAGCGATTGTCCCGGAAGGGCGTCGCGTCTTCTCGCGGATGACGGTGGAAGAGAACCTGGCGATGGGCGGCTTTTTTGCCGAACGTGATCAGTTTCAGGAGCGCATAAAGTGGGTGTATGAGCTGTTTCCACGTCTTCATGAGCGTCGTGTTCAGCGGGCGGGCACCATGTCCGGCGGTGAACAGCAGATGCTGGCGATTGGTCGCGCGCTGATGAGCAACCCGCGTTTGTTGTTGCTTGATGAGCCATCGCTCGGTCTTGCGCCGATTATCATCCAGCAAATTTTCGACACCATCGAGCAGCTGCGCGAGCAGGGGATGACTATCTTCCTTGTCGAGCAGAACGCCAACCAGGCGCTGAAGCTTGCTGATCGGGGCTACGTGCTGGAAAACGGCCATGTGGTGCTCTCCGATACCGGCGATGCGCTACTGGCGAACGAAGCGGTGAGAAGTGCGTATTTAGGCGGGTAAATTATCAATAACCCGGCAGCCTGCTTCTGCCGGGTTATTCGTCCGTTTACAGACTTGTTTCGACTGACCGGGAGGATTAAAACCAGACCACTTATTTGCCACGGAAAGGTTCCCTCCCATGCATTATGCCGTTGTCGCCATGCTTGAAATGCTTTGCTGTATCCACGCTTACCGTACCGGACAAGAGCGATATTGGTTTTTTATCATCTTCTGTTTTCCGGTGATTGGCTGCGTGGCGTATTTCGTCATGGTGATGCTGCCTGAAACGGGCGCTGACCGTCACGGGCGTACCTTTCTGATGCGCCTGCAGGACAAAATCAATCCGGAACGTCACCTGCGCAAATTAACCGAAGAGCTGGCGATTGCCGAGACCAATCAAAACCACTATCAACTTGCCAACGAGCTGGCGCGCCTTGGGCGTTATCACGAAGCCGTTCCCCATTATCAGCAGGCGTTAAGCGGGATATTCGCCCATGAAGCGGCAATGATGTTAAGCCTGGCGCAGGCGCAGTTTGCCATCCAGGAGTTCGCCGCCTGTCAGCAGACGCTGGAAGATGTGATGCGTTATAACCCCGATTTTCAGTCGGCAGACGGGCATTTGTTATTCGCCAGAACCTTAGCCGCACAAGAAAAATACGCAGATGCGGAAAGTGAGTTTGACGTGTTGGTTTCTTATTACCCTGGCCCGCAGGCGCGTATTTACTATGCGGAAATGCTGGCGAAAATGAGTCGGTTACGTGAAGCCAACGAGCAGTATGTTGCTGTAGTTGATACGGCTAAACGCTCAAGACCTCATTATAGAAAACACCACCGGGAATGGATTAAGACCGCCAATGAACGGCTGAAGCAGAGTGTGGTGCGATGAAAATCTTCTTTGCCGTTAGACCAGTGTAGCGGCAATCTATTGTTAAAATTGAAAAATGTACTTCTCATCGGGCAGCAAAACTGGACGCAGAATTTGCTGCCATTTTTGCTCTTCATGGTAAGGCGTTCTGGCGATTAGCTGGTCGTTAATCGCCTCTTTTCAGTGCATTCTCGGGATATCCGTGCCCCATCTCCCATTTTCCCTCACCCACGCCGTCACCGCCTTGTCATCTTTCTGACACCTTACTATCTTAAAAATGTAACAAAAGAGTTATTTTTCTGTAATTCGAGCATGTCATGTTACCCCGCGAGCATAAAACGCGTGAATTCGCGCATTCGGTACAACAAGAGAGATAAACGATGAAACCGTTACATTATACAGCTTCAGCACTGGCGCTCGGACTGGCGTTAATGGGCAATGCGCAGGCAGTGACAACTATTCCGTTCTGGCATTCTATGGAAGGGGAACTGGGTAAAGAGGTTGATTCTCTGGCCCAACGTTTTAACGCCGAAAACCCGGATTACAAAATTGTACCGACCTATAAAGGCAACTACGAACAGAATTTAAGCGCGGGGATTGCCGCATTCCGTACCGGCAACGCGCCGGCTATTTTGCAGGTTTATGAAGTTGGCACCGCCACCATGATGGCGTCGAAAGCCATTAAACCGGTGTATGACGTGTTTAAAGAGGCGGGGATTCAATTCGATGAGTCGCAGTTTGTGCCGACGGTTTCAGGTTACTACTCCGACAGCAAAACGGGCCACTTACTCTCCCAGCCGTTCAACAGCTCGACCCCCGTTCTCTATTACAACAAAGACGCCTTCAAGAAAGCTGGGTTAGACCCGGAACAGCCGCCGAAAACCTGGCAGGATCTGGCTGACTATGCCGCGAAACTGAAAGCCTCCGGCATGAAGTGCGGCTACGCCAGCGGCTGGCAGGGCTGGATCCAACTGGAAAACTTTAGCGCCTGGAACGGTCTGCCGTTTGCCAGCAAAAACAACGGCTTTGACGGCACAGACGCGGTGCTTGAATTCAACAAGCCGGAGCAGGTGAAACACATCGCCATGCTCGAAGAGATGAACAAGAAGGGCGACTTCAGCTACGTCGGGCGTAAGGATGAATCCACCGAGAAGTTCTATAACGGTGATTGCGCAATGACCACTGCCTCTTCTGGTTCTCTTGCCAACATTCGCGAGTACGCCAAATTCAACTACGGCGTAGGCATGATGCCTTACGACGCCGATGCGAAAGATGCGCCACAAAACGCCATTATCGGCGGGGCCAGCCTGTGGGTGATGCAGGGCAAAGATAAAGAAACGTATACCGGTGTGGCGAAGTTCCTCGACTTCCTCGCGAAGCCAGAAAACGCTGCCGAGTGGCATCAGAAAACCGGTTATCTGCCAATCACCAAAGCGGCGTATGACCTGACGCGTGAGCAGGGCTTTTACGAGAAAAACCCAGGGGCGGATACCGCGACGCGTCAGATGCTGAACAAGCCGCCGTTGCCGTTCACCAAAGGGCTGCGTCTGGGCAATATGCCGCAGATCCGCGTGATTGTGGATGAAGAGCTGGAGAGCGTGTGGACCGGTAAGAAGACGCCACAGCAGGCGCTGGATACCGCCGTTGAGCGTGGGAATCAGTTGCTGCGCCGCTTTGAGAAATCGACGAAGTCTTAACCAGTGAAATGTCGGGTGCGCTTCGCTTATCCGACCTGCCATCGTGTGTAGGCAGAATAAGCGAAGCGTATCCGGCACAGTTCAGGAATTAACCGTAATGTCATCATCCCGTCCGGTGTTTCGCTCGCGCTGGCTGCCTTATTTGCTGGTCGCGCCGCAGCTCATCATCACCGTTATCTTTTTTATCTGGCCTGCGGGCGAAGCGTTGTGGTACTCGCTACAAAGCGTCGATCCGTTTGGTTTCTCCAGCCAGTTTGTCGGCCTGGATAACTTCGTCACGCTGTTCCATGACAGCTACTATCTCGACTCCTTCTGGACGACGATAAAATTCAGTACCTTTGTCACCGTCAGCGGTTTGCTGGTGTCGCTATTCTTCGCGGCGCTGGTGGAGTACATCGTGCGCGGCAGCCGTTTCTATCAAACCTTAATGCTGCTGCCGTATGCCGTGGCTCCCGCCGTTGCCGCCGTATTGTGGATCTTCCTGTTTAACCCCGGTCGCGGGCTGATCACTCATTTTCTCGCAGAGTTCGGCTACGACTGGAACCACGCGCAAAACAGCGGTCAGGCGATGTTTTTGGTGGTGTTTGCCTCGGTGTGGAAGCAAATCAGCTACAACTTCCTGTTCTTCTATGCCGCGCTGCAATCCATTCCCCGTTCGTTGATCGAAGCTGCAGCCATCGATGGCGCAGGGCCGATTCGCCGCTTCTTTAAGATTGCGCTGCCGCTTATTGCGCCAGTGAGTTTCTTCCTGCTGGTGGTGAACCTGGTGTATGCCTTCTTCGACACCTTCCCGGTGATCGACGCCGCCACGTCCGGCGGGCCGGTTCAGGCCACTACGACGCTGATTTATAAGATCTACCGCGAAGGCTTTACCGGACTGGATCTGGCTTCGTCTGCCGCGCAGTCGGTAGTGTTGATGTTCCTCGTCATCGTGCTGACGGTGGTGCAGTTCCGCTATGTTGAAAGCAAGGTGCGTTACCAATGATTGAGAACCGTCCGTGGCTGACAATATTCAGCCATACCATGTTGATCCTCGGGATCGCGGTGATCCTATTCCCACTGTACGTGGCGTTTGTCGCGGCGACGCTGGATAAACAAGAAGTATACGCCGCGCCGATGACGCTTATTCCCGGCACGCATCTGCTGGAAAACATCCACAACATCTGGGTGAACGGGGTAGGCACGAATAGCGCGCCGTTCTGGCGGATGTTGCTTAACAGCTTTGTGATGGCGTTTAGCATTACGCTCGGCAAAATTACCGTCTCGATGCTCTCGGCATTTGCCATTGTCTGGTTTCGTTTTCCACTACGTAACCTCTTCTTCTGGATGATTTTTATCACTCTGATGTTGCCGGTTGAAGTGCGTATCTTCCCGACGGTGGAAGTCATCGCCAACCTGAAAATGCTCGACAGCTACGCCGGTTTAACGCTGCCGCTGATGGCCTCGGCGACCGCTACCTTCCTGTTCCGCCAGTTCTTTATGACGCTGCCGGATGAGCTGGTGGAAGCGGCGCGGATCGACGGCGCATCGCCAATGCGCTTCTTTTGCGACATCGTTTTTCCGTTGTCCAAAACTAATCTGGCGGCGCTGTTTGTGATCACCTTTATCTACGGCTGGAACCAGTATTTGTGGCCGTTGTTGATTATTACCGACGTTGATCTCGGCACCACTGTGGCAGGGATTAAAGGGATGATCGCCACTGGCGAAGGCACCACGGAATGGAACTCGGTGATGGCGGCGATGTTGTTAACCCTGATCCCACCAGTAGTGATTGTTTTAGTGATGCAGCGTGCCTTCGTGCGCGGCCTGGTCGATAGTGAGAAATAAGATGGCAGGACTGAAATTACAGGCAGTAACCAAAAGCTGGGATGGCAAAACCCAGGTCATTAAACCGCTGACCCTTGATGTGGCGGATGGCGAATTTATCGTGATGGTCGGGCCGTCTGGCTGCGGGAAATCGACGTTATTGCGCATGGTGGCCGGTCTGGAGCGGGTGACGGAAGGCGATATCTGGATCAACGACCAGCGGGTGACCGAAATGGAGCCGAAAGATCGCGGGATTGCGATGGTGTTCCAGAACTACGCGCTTTATCCGCATATGAGCGTCGAAGAAAACATGGCGTGGGGGCTGAAAATTCGCGGCATGGGCAAGCAGCAAATAGCCGAGCGCGTTAAAGAAGCGGCGCGCATTCTGGAGCTGGACGGCCTGCTCAAACGTCGCCCTCGTGAGCTTTCCGGCGGTCAGCGCCAGCGTGTGGCGATGGGACGCGCGATTGTGCGCGATCCGGCGGTGTTCCTGTTTGATGAGCCACTCTCTAACCTCGATGCCAAGCTGCGCGTACAGATGCGTCTTGAACTGCAACAGCTGCACCGTCGCCTGAAAACAACTTCACTCTACGTTACCCACGATCAGGTTGAAGCGATGACTCTCGCTCAGCGGGTGATGGTGATGAACGGCGGCGTTGCCGAACAGATTGGCACACCGGTTGAAGTCTACGAAAAGCCCGCCAGCCTGTTTGTGGCGAGTTTTATCGGCAGTCCGGCGATGAACCTACTGGCTGGCCGCGTGAATAACGAAGGCACGCATTTCGAACTGGATGGCGGTATTGTGCTGCCGCTAAACGGTGGCTACCGTCAGTATGCCGGGCGTAAAATGACTCTCGGCATTCGCCCGGAACATATAGCGCTAAGTTCGCAGGCAGAAGGTGGCGTGCCACTGGTGATGGACACGCTGGAGATCCTCGGCGCTGATAATCTGGCGCACGGACGCTGGGGCGAGCAGAAGCTGGTGGTGCGACTGGCGCATCAGGAGCGCCCGACGGCAGGCAGCACGCTGTGGCTGCATCTGCCGGAAAATCAGCTGCATCTTTTTGATGGTGAAACAGGACAACGAGTATGAGTAACTGGCCTTATCCCCGCATCGTCGCCCACCGTGGCGGCGGTAAGCTGGCTCCGGAAAACACCCTGGCAGCAATCGATGTGGGGGCAAAATACGGTCATAAGATGATCGAATTTGACGCGAAGTTATCGAAAGATGGCGAGATCTTCCTACTCCATGACGATAATCTCGAACGTACCAGCAACGGCTGGGGCGTTGCTGGCGAGCTGAACTGGCAGGATTTACTGCGCGTGGATGCAGGCAGTTGGTACAGCAAAGCGTTTAAAGGTGAGCCGCTGCCGTTGCTTTCGCAGGTGGCGGAACGCTGTCGCGAACATGGGATGATGGCGAATATCGAAATCAAACCCACCACTGGCACCGGGCCATTAACGGGCAAAATGGTGGCGCTGGCGGCACGCGAACTGTGGGCCGGTATGACGCCGCCGCTGCTGTCATCGTTTGAGATTGATGCTTTAGAAGCCGCACAGCTGGCGGCACCGGAACTGCCGCGTGGTTTGTTGCTGGATGAGTGGCGCGACGACTGGCGCGAACTGACCACGCGGCTGGGCTGCGTCTCTATTCATCTCAATCATAAGTTGCTCGATAAAGCGCGAGTGATGCAGTTGAAAGACGCCGGACTGCAGATTCTGGTGTATACCGTCAACAAACCCCAGCGCGCGGCAGAGTTGCTGCGCTGGGGCGTGGATTGCATCTGTACCGATGCGATTGATGTAATTGGTCCGAACTTTACGGCCCAATAGTTTTCAACGGAATGTCAGGCTGCGACGTGCTGGGCGGATTCAGCATGTCGC
The DNA here is from genome assembly GCF_005781135.1 of Escherichia sp. E3659. Lineage (NCBI taxonomy): Bacteria > Pseudomonadati > Pseudomonadota > Gammaproteobacteria > Enterobacterales > Enterobacteriaceae > Escherichia > Escherichia sp. E3659. Next base: position 98,546 of record NZ_VATQ01000027.1, read on the forward strand.
CGTTTTTCCTCTCTTGCAGCATATGCTGCTGATTTAGCGAACTATCCGGATTATGGTTACTGTTTAACATCCCGCCGTTGGTGTTGGGCAGCATTTGCTGCCGGGCGGGATTTAGCTCCCCCGGCTGCGACTGCAATACCCGTTGCGAGTTACTGTTAATCTGATTTTCTAAATGCTGCTGTTGCAATTGCGTCTGAGTTTTCAGTTGCTGATTCAGCATCCCTTTTTGCTGGATTTGCTGCGTTTGCATTTGAGTTTGCATCCGCTGCTGGCTGGGGATTTGATATCCCGGCTGGTTGGGGTTGTTCAGAGTATTAATGGGCTGTGCAAAGCCGACAAACGGCAGGAGTGCCGTCAAAAGCAGAAGTCGTTTCATCGCGTATCCTCCTCTGAAGATATCCTTTAAGTTTACTCGCTTCCCGGCAAAACGATGATTAATTCAGAGTTATATACCAGGCTTAGCTGGGGTTGCCCCACACATAACTGGAGAATAACGATGATAAAACCGACGTTTTTACGCCGGGCGGCGATTGCAGCTTTGCTTTCAGGATGTTGTTTTAGTGCGGCAGCCGCGCCACCTGTTTCTTATGGTGTGGAGGAAGATGTCTTCCATCCGGTACGCGCAAAGCAGGGGATGGTGGCGTCTGTAGATGCTACTGCCACTCAGGTGGGGGTGGATATCCTCAAGGAGGGCGGGAATGCTGTTGATGCTGCCGTGGCGGTGGGCTACGCGCTGGCGGTAACGCATCCGCAGGCGGGGAATCTGGGCGGTGGTGGTTTTATGTTAATCCGCTCGAAAAATGGCAATACCACGGCTATCGATTTCCGCGAAATGGCGCCGGCCAAAGCGACCCGCGATATGTTCCTTGATGATCAGGGCAACCCGGACAGCAAAAAATCACTCACTTCGCATCTGGCTTCCGGCACGCCCGGTACGGTAGCAGGTTTCTCGCTGGCGTTGGATAAATACGGCACCATGCCGCTGAACAAAGTGGTGCAGCCAGCGTTTAAACTGGCACGCGATGGTTTTATCGTTAACGACGCGCTGGCAGACGATCTCAAAACCTACGGTAGCGAAGTGTTGCCGAATCACGAAAACAGTAAAGCTATCTTCTGGAAAGAGGGCGAGCCGCTGAAAAAGGGCGACAAGCTGGTGCAGGCGAACCTGGCAAAGAGCCTGGAGATGATTGCCGAAAACGGCCCGGATGAATTCTATAAAGGCACGATAGCGGAACAGATTGCCCAGGAGATGCAGAAAAACGGCGGCTTGATCACGAAAGAAGATTTAGCGGCGTATAAAGCGGTCGAACGTACACCGATAAGCGGCGATTATCGCGGGTATCAGGTTTACTCCATGCCACCGCCATCTTCCGGCGGTATTCATATCGTACAAATCCTCAATATTCTGGAAAACTTCGATATGCAGAAATACGGCTTTGGCAGCGCCGATGCGATGCAAATCATGGCAGAAGCTGAGAAATATGCCTACGCCGACCGCTCGGAATATCTTGGCGACCCGGATTTTGTCAAAGTCCCGTGGCAGGCGCTGACCAATAAAGCCTATGCCAAATCCATTGCCGATCAAATCGATATCAATAAAGCGAAGCCATCCAGCGAGATTCGCCCTGGCAAGCTTGCGCCTTATGAGAGTAATCAAACTACCCATTACTCAGTGGTGGATAAAGACGGTAACGCGGTGGCGGTGACCTATACGCTGAACACCACCTTCGGTACGGGCATTGTCGCGGGCGAGAGCGGTATTCTGCTCAATAACCAGATGGATGATTTCTCCGCCAAACCAGGCGTGCCGAACGTTTATGGGCTGGTGGGTGGCGATGCCAACGCCGTCGGGCCGAACAAACGCCCGCTGTCGTCGATGTCGCCGACTATTGTGGTGAAAGACGGTAAAACCTGGCTGGTCACCGGAAGCCCAGGCGGTAGCCGGATTATCACCACCGTGCTGCAAATGGTAGTGAACAGCATTGATTATGGCATGAATATCGCCGAAGCGACCAATGCGCCGCGTTTCCACCATCAGTGGTTGCCGGACGAGCTGCGTGTCGAGAAGGGGTTTAGCCCGGATACGATCAAGCTGCTGGAAGCAAAAGGTCAGAAAGTGGCGCTGAAAGAGGCGATGGGCAGTACACAAAGCATTATGGTTGGGCCTGACGGTGAGTTGTACGGTGCATCCGACCCGCGCTCGGTGGATGATTTAACGGCGGGGTACTAATATCTTAAGCCCTCTCCCGGTAGGTGAGGGCTTAAATGACAAACTTAGATTGCAAATTTTCTATTTCACCCGCGCCATATAATACGCATCAACATATTCACCATTACGTAATGCGTACTTCTTGCCAGTCCCTTCAATCTCAAAGCCGAATTTTTTATAGACCTTAATTGCTGGCGCGTTATCGACGAACACCGTTAGTTCAATACGATCTACCCGCAACCAGTTGTCGCACATTTCAATCATCTCTCGCATCAGGGCGCTGGCGACGCCGCGATTCTTCCAGCGGGCGTCGACACAGATACCAAAATCGGCAACATGACTGCGGCGTGGGCGTTGCTGTACATCAATGGTGAGATGGCCTACTACAGTTCCATCAATACAGGCGACGAGTTGCTTGATGCCGGGGCGAGCGGTGAGTCGCTCCTGCCACATTGGCTCTGACGGATGAGGCACCTGTAGTGTGTTGTAATACACCTCCGGCTGGGCGTGGATATGCCGAATGGCCTCATAATCGCGCGTTTCTGCGTGGCGTATTACTATCTCACTCATTCCTCTGTCCTCTTTAGGGTAAATGTCCCTTTCAACATCATTGACTTTCAAATACGAGTCAAATGGATTTTTTTGCAAAAAGTGTTGGACAAGTGCGAATGAGAATGATTATTATTGTCCTGCGTTCAGGAAGACCCTCGCGGAGAACCTGAAAGCACGACATTGCTCACATTGCTTCCAGTATTACTTAGCCAGCCGGGTGCTGGCTTTTTTTTTTGCTTTCGTACTGGTTTGTTTGCCAGTTTGTCCACGGGAAGTGTTCCTCGTGTTGAGACAAATGCAAAATTGCCTGATGCGCTACGCTTATCAGGCCTACAAACCGATGCCATTTGGTGTAGGCAGGGTAAGGCGTTCACGCCGCATCCGGCATGAATAAAGTGCACTTTGCCAACAATCTGACGTACTGAAGCCCAGGCATAGGAACCACGTCCGCTTTGCGCTAAGGTGTAAATAACCACCTTAAAAAGGACGAAATCATGGTCATCAACTGCGCCTTTATTGGCTTCGGCAAAAGCACCACCCGTTACCATCTGCCGTATGTACTTAACCGCAAGGATAGCTGGCATGTCGCGCATATTTTTCGCCGCCATGCGAAGCCGGAAGAACAGGCCCCCATTTATTCCCATATTCATTTCACCAGCGATCTCGACGAAGTGTTAAACGATCCCGATGTTAAGCTGGTTGTCGTCTGCACCCACGCGGACAGCCACTTCGAGTACGCGAAGCGCGCACTGGAAGCCGGGAAAAATGTACTGGTCGAAAAACCGTTCACCCCGACGCTTGCGCAGGCGAAAGAGCTGTTTGCGCTGGCGAAAAGCAAAGGGCTGACCGTCACGCCGTATCAGAATCGTCGCTTTGACTCCTGCTTCCTGACGGCAAAAAAAGCGATTGAAAGCGGCAAGCTGGGAGAGATTGTCGAAGTGGAAAGCCATTTTGACTATTACCGCCCAGTGGCAGAAACCAAACCTGGACTGCCGCAGGATGGCGCGTTCTATGGGCTTGGTGTGCATACCCTGGACCAGGTTATCTCGCTGTTTGGTCGCCCGGATCACGTCGCTTATGACATCCGCAGCCTGCGTAATAAAGCCAATCCTGACGATACCTTTGAAGCGCAGCTGTTTTATGGCGACCTGAAAGCGATCGTTAAAACCAGTCATCTGGTGAAAATCGATTATCCGAAATTTATCGTTCACGGTAAGAAAGGTACATTTATTAAATACGGCATCGACCAGCAGGAAACCAGCCTGAAGGCTAATATTATGCCGGGCGAACCTGGATTTGCGGCGGATGATTCGGTCGGTGTGCTGGAGTATGTCAATGACGAGGGCGTGACGGTCAGAGAACAGATGAAGCCGGAGATGGGCGACTATGGACGTGTGTATGATGCGTTGTACAAAACCATCACCAGCGGTGCGCCAAATTACGTCAAGGAATCTGAAGTTCTTACTAATCTGGAAATCCTTGAACGCGGTTTTGAACAAGCCTCTCCCTCCACAGTGACTCTCGCGAAGTAAGTTTGATGGCCCCTCGAATAGTTCAATTTTTTTGAACAGAGGGGTCAATTTTCACCCTCTATCATCCCAGGCAGATCGGGTCCACACTAAGCCCATCGAAATCATTCAGGGGGCGAATACAAATGATCTACTTACGCAAAGCAAATGAACGTGGTCATGCTAATCATGGCTGGCTGGACTCCTGGCATACTTTCTCTTTTGCCAACTATTACGATCCGAACTTTATGGGCTTCTCCGCGCTGCGCGTGATTAACGACGACGTGATTGAAGCAGGGCAGGGCTTCGGCACTCATCCGCATAAAGATATGGAAATTTTGACCTACGTGCTGGAAGGTACTGTTGAGCACCAGGACAGCATGGGCAATAAAGAACAGGTTCCGGCAGGCGAGTTCCAGATTATGAGTGCGGGTACGGGTATTCGTCACTCAGAGTACAACCCAAGCAGCACCGAGCGTCTGCATCTGTATCAGATCTGGATCATGCCGGAAGAAAACGGCATTACGCCGCGTTATGAACAGCGTCGCTTCGATGCCGTGCAGGGTAAACAACTGGTGCTCTCGCCGGATGCGCGTGACGGTTCGCTGAAAGTGTATCAGGATATGGAACTGTACCGCTGGGCGCTGGTAAAAGATGAGCAGTCGATACATCAGATTGCCGCTGAACGCCGCGTCTGGATCCAGGTGGTGAAAGGTAATGTCACTATTAACGGCGTAAAAGCCTCGACCAGCGATGGTCTGGCGATTTGGGATGAGCAGGCGATTTCCGTCCACGCTGATAGCGACAGTGAAATCCTGCTGTTCGATTTACCGCCAGTCTAAATTTATCTCACAAACCTTCCTGAGGAATCAGGAAGGTTGTGATGCGTCCGTGGTAAACTAAAGGAATCTATCCCTTTTGTACCTTTCAGGACGATGAAAAAGAAAAGACCCGTACTTCAGGATGTGGCTGACCGTGTAGGCGTGACCAAAATGACGGTCAGCCGCTTTTTGCGTAACCCGGAGCAAGTTTCCGTCGCTCTACGTGGCAAGATTGCCGCCGCTCTTGATGAACTGGGTTATATTCCCAATCGTGCGCCCGATATCCTCTCTAACGCCACCAGCCGGGCGATTGGCGTCCTGTTACCTTCTCTCACCAACCAGGTTTTTGCGGAAGTATTACGCGGTATCGAAAGCGTCACCGACGCGCACGGTTATCAAACCATGCTGGCGCACTACGGTTATAAGCCGGAAATGGAGCAAGAACGCCTTGAATCGATGCTCTCCTGGAATATCGATGGCTTGATCCTTACCGAACGCACCCACACGCCACGCACCTTAAAGATGATTGAAGTGGCGGGTATTCCGGTGGTGGAGCTGATGGACAGCCAGTCGCCGTGTCTCGATATCGCTGTCGGTTTTAATAACTTTGAAGCGGCACGCCAGATGACCGCTGCCATTATTGCTCGCGGGCATCGTCACATTGCTTATCTCGGCGCACGTCTCGACGAACGTACTATCATCAAACAGAAGGGATATGAGCAGGCGATGCTGGATGCAGGCCTGGTGCCATATAGCGTGATGGTTGAACAATCTTCTTCTTACTCTTCCGGTATTGAACTGATTCGTCAGGCGCGGCGGGAATATCCACAGTTGGATGGCGTGTTCTGTACCAACGATGACCTGGCGGTCGGCGCGGCGTTTGAATGTCAGCGTCTGGGGTTGAAAGTTCCTGACGATATGGCGATTGCCGGTTTCCACGGTCATGACATTGGCCAGGTGATGGAGCCACGGCTGGCAAGTGTGCTGACGCCGCGTGAGCGGATGGGCAGCATTGGCGCTGAACGCCTGCTGGCGCGTATTCGTGGCGAAGCGGTGACGCCGAAAATGTTAGATTTAGGTTTCACCTTGTCACCGGGTGGATCTATTTAAGCCTACAAATTTGAAGTAGCTCACACTTATACACTTAAGGCACGGATGGATATTGCTTCTGTTTTTGTCCGGCTGGAGAATGTTACCGATAACAGTTACCCGTAACATTCTTAATTCTTGTACTGTGGGGGCACCACTTTGAGCACGACTAATCATGATCACCACATTTACGTCTTAATGGGCGTATCGGGCAGCGGCAAATCTGCGGTCGCCAGTGAAGTGGCGCATCAACTTCATGCCGCGTTTCTTGATGGCGATTTCCTCCATCCGCGCCGCAATATCGAAAAAATGGCGTCTGGTGAACCGCTGAATGACGACGATCGCAAACCGTGGTTGCAGGCGCTGAACGACGCCGCGTTTGCCATGCAGCGTACCAATAAAGTGTCGCTGATCGTATGTTCTGCACTGAAAAAACACTATCGCGACCTGCTGCGTGAAGGTAATCCGAATCTCTCTTTCATCTACCTGAAAGGCGATTTTGATGTGATTGAAAGCCGCCTGAAAGCGCGCAAAGGCCATTTCTTTAAAACCCAAATGTTGGTGACGCAGTTTGAAACGCTGCAGGAGCCGGGTGCGGACGAAACCGATGTACTGGTGGTGGATATCGATCAACCGCTGGAAGGTGTTGTGGCAAGCACCATTGAGGTTATTAAAAAAGGCAAATAAGTAGTGACTACATTAACGCTTGTTTTAACAGCAGTAGGGTCTGTTTTACTGCTGCTGTTTTTAGTCATGAAGGCGCGTATGCACGCTTTCCTGGCTTTGATGGTGGTGTCTATGGGGGCTGGCCTTTTTTCCGGTATGCCGCTCGATAAAATCGCAGCGACGATGGAAAAAGGGATGGGAGGCACCCTCGGCTTCCTGGCGGTGGTTGTCGCCCTGGGAGCCATGTTTGGCAAGATCTTACATGAAACCGGCGCAGTCGATCAGATTGCCGTCAAAATGCTCAAATCCTTCGGTCACAGCCGCGCGCATTATGCCATCGGCCTTGCGGGGCTGGTCTGCGCGCTACCGCTGTTCTTTGAAGTGGCGATTGTTCTGCTGATTAGCGTTGCTTTCTCAATGGCGCGCCACACCGGCACGAACCTGGTGAAACTGGTAATCCCATTGTTCGCGGGCGTGGCGGCAGCGGCGGCATTTCTGGTGCCTGGACCAGCGCCGATGCTGCTGGCATCGCAGATGAATGCCGACTTTGGCTGGATGATCCTGATTGGCCTGTGTGCGGCAATTCCGGGGATGATCATCGCCGGGCCGCTGTGGGGTAACTTCATAAGCCGTTACGTTGAGCTGCATATTCCTGACGACATCAGCGAACCGCATCTCGGCGAAGGCAAAATGCCGTCTTTTGGATTCAGCCTGTCGCTGATCCTGCTGCCGCTGGTGCTGGTAGGTCTTAAAACCATTGCTGCGCGTTTTGTACCAGAAGGATCAACTGCTTACGAATGGTTTGAGTTTATCGGTCATCCGTTTACTGCGATTCTGGTTGCTTGTCTGGTAGCGATTTATGGCCTGGCAATGCGTCAGGGCATGCCAAAAGACAAAGTGATGGAGATTTGCGGTCACGCGCTACAACCAGCGGGGATTATTCTGCTGGTGATTGGTGCAGGCGGCGTGTTCAAACAGGTGCTGGTTGACTCTGGCGTAGGTCCGGCGCTGGGCGAAGCGTTAACCGGCATGGGCCTGCCGATTGCTATCACCTGCTTCGTGCTGGCAGCTGCAGTGCGCATCATTCAGGGGTCTGCCACCGTTGCCTGTTTAACGGCGGTGGGGCTGGTGATGCCGGTCATTGAACAATTGAATTACTCTGGTGCGCAAATGGCGGCACTGTCGATTTGTATCGCCGGTGGTTCGATTGTCGTCAGCCACGTTAACGACGCTGGTTTCTGGTTGTTCGGTAAATTTACCGGCGCGACTGAAGCCGAAACGCTGAAAACCTGGACCATGATGGAAACCATCCTCGGTACTGTTGGTGCCATCGTCGGGATGATTGCGTTCCAGCTGTTGAGTTAAGTTTGTTCGCCCGGTAGTTCTGACGCTACCGGGCTCCTTCCTGGTAATGCCTCTCGTTACCCCTTCATCCACATCCGAATGCCGTCGAGGAACATCTGGGTTGCCATCATCACCAGAATCAATCCCATCAGGCGTTCAAGTGCATTCACTCCTTTCTCGCCCAGCAGACGTAAAAATAGCGAAGACTGAAGCAGGATGACAAAGGTGCCGCCCCAGGCCAGCAGCAGAGCAATTACCAGATGTCCCATCTGATTCGGGTACTGGTGAGACAGCAACATTAATGTGGCGAGAATAGTCGGCCCTGCTACTAATGGGATTGCCAGCGGCACAATAAATGGCTCTTCACCTGCCGGAAGCCCACTGCTATTGCCTGAAGCACTGGGGAAAATCATCTTAATGGCGATCAGAAAGAGAATGATGCCGCCAGAAATGGAGACGGTTTCCGCCCGCAGGCTAAGAAATGCCAGAATTTTCTCACCCGCAAACAGGAACACCAGCATCACCATGAGAGCAATAAGCAACTCTCGCACCATGATTGCCCGACGTCTTTTCGGTTCTGTATGTTTCAGTACGGACATAAAAATAGGTAGGTTTCCGAGCGGATCCATAATCAAGATCAATAAAACTGCTGCAGAAATGATTTCATTCATAACTCAAGTTCCCTGATAATTGCCGTGGACTTTCTGCGTGCTACGAAAGCAGGATAAGTCGCATTACTGATGGCTTCGCTATCATTGATTAATTTCACTTGCGACTTTGGCTGCTTTTTGTATGGTGAAAGATGTGCCATGAGGACACCGGCACATATATACAGCACACATCTTTGCAGGAAAAAACGCTTATGAAAAATGTTGGTTTTATCGGCTGGCGCGGTATGGTCGGCTCCGTTCTCATGCAACGCATGGTTGAAGAGCGCGACTTCGACGCCATTCGCCCTGTCTTCTTTTCGACTTCACAGTCTGGTCAGGCTGCGCCTTCCTTTGGCGGTGCTTCTGGCACACTTCAGGATGCCTTTGATCTGGAGGCGCTGAAGGCTCTCGATATCATCGTAACCTGTCAGGGCGGCGAGTATACCAACGAAATCTATCCAAAGCTCCGTGAGAGCGGATGGCAAGGTTACTGGATTGACGCAGCATCGTCTCTGCGCATGAAAGATGACGCCATCATCATTCTTGACCCAGTCAATCAGGACGTCATTACTGATGGATTAAATAAAGGCATCAGGACTTTTGTTGGCGGTAACTGTACCGTAAGCCTGATGTTGATGTCGTTGGGCGGTTTATTCGCCAATGATCTTGTTGATTGGGTTTCCGTTGCAACCTACCAGGCGGCTTCCGGCGGTGGTGCGCGACATATGCGTGAGTTGTTAACCCAGATGGGCCAACTGTATGGCCATGTGGCGGATGAACTCGCGACACCGTCCTCTGCTATTCTCGATATTGAACGCAAAGTCACGACCTTAACCCGCAGCGGCGAGTTGTCAGTGGATAACTTTGGCGTGCCATTGGCAGGCAGCCTGATTCCGTGGATCGACAAACAGCTTGATAACGGTCAGAGCCGCGAAGAATGGAAAGGTCAGGCGGAAACCAACAAGATTCTCAACACATCTTCCGTTATTCCGGTAGATGGTTTGTGTGTGCGTGTCGGGGCGTTGCGCTGCCACAGCCAGGCATTCACCATCAAATTGAAAAAAGATGTGTCTATTCCGACCGTGGAAGAACTGTTGGCGGCCCATAACCCGTGGGCAAAAGTGGTTCCAAACGATCGCGAAATCACTATGCGTGAGCTAACCCCAGCTGCCGTCACCGGTACGCTGACCACGCCGGTAGGCCGTCTGCGTAAGCTGAATATGGGACCTGAGTTCCTGTCAGCCTTTACCGTGGGCGACCAGCTGCTGTGGGGGGCCGCGGAGCCGCTACGCCGGATGCTTCGTCAACTGGCGTAATGTTTATTCATTAAATTTGGGGCGTAATGCTGCCCCTTTTAGTGCGTAGTACAGGAGTAAGCGCAGATGTTTCATGATTTACCGGGAGTTAAATAGAGCATTGGCTATTCTTTAAGGGTGGCGGGATACATACGTATTCAATGCCTTACCTGAAGTGAGGACGGCGTAGAGAGGATGCACAGAGTGCTGCGCCGTTCAGGTCAAAAAAATGTCACAACCAGATGTCAAAAATTAGTTGGATGGGGTGACACAATAAAACAGGAAGACAAGCATGTCCGATCGTATCGATAGAGACGTGATTAACGCGCTAATTGCAGGTCATTTTGCGGATCCTTTTTCCGTACTTGGAATGCATAAAACCACAGCGGGACTGGAAGTCCGTGCCCTTTTACCTGACGCCACCGATGTGTGGGTAATTGAACCAAAAACTGGACGCAAAGTCGCTAAACTGGAGTGTCTCGACTCTCGTGGATTCTTCAGCGGCGTCGTTCCTCGGCGTAAAAATTTTTTCCGCTATCAGTTGGCGGTTGTCTGGCATGGCCAGCAGAATCTGATTGATGATCCTTACCGTTTTGGCCCTTTAATCCAGGAAATGGACGCCTGGCTGTTATCTGAAGGTACCCACCTGCGCCCGTATGAAACCTTAGGTGCGCACGCAGATACTATGGATGGCGTTACCGGCACGCGTTTTTCTGTCTGGGCGCCAAATGCCCGCCGTGTCTCGGTTGTTGGGCAATTCAACTACTGGGATGGTCGTCGTCACCCGATGCGCCTGCGTAAAGAGAGCGGCATCTGGGAACTGTTTATCCCTGGCGCGCATAACGGTCAGCTCTATAAATACGAAATGATTGATGCCAATGGCAATCTGCGTTTGAAGTCTGATCCTTATGCCTTCGAAGCGCAGATGCGCCCGGAAACCGCTTCCCTTATTTGCGGACTGCCTGAAAAGGTCGTGCAGACCGAAGAGCGCAAAAAAGCGAATCAGTTTGATGCGCCAATTTCTATCTATGAAGTTCACCTGGGGTCATGGCGTCGTCACGCCGACAACAACTTCTGGTTAAGCTACCGCGAACTTGCCGATCAGTTGGTGCCTTACGCGAAATGGATGGGCTTTACCCACCTCGAACTGTTGCCAATTAACGAACATCCATTCGATGGCAGTTGGGGCTATCAGCCGACAGGTTTGTATGCGCCAACTCGCCGTTTTGGCACTCGCGATGATTTCCGCTATTTCATTGATGCCGCCCACGCAGCAGGTTTGAACGTGATTCTCGACTGGGTGCCGGGTCACTTCCCAACAGATGACTTTGCACTTGCCGAATTTGACGGCACAAATCTGTATGAACACAGCGATCCGCGTGAAGGCTACCATCAGGACTGGAACACCCTGATTTACAACTATGGCCGCCGTGAAGTCAGTAACTTCCTCGTTGGTAACGCGCTGTACTGGATCGAGCGTTTTGGTATCGATGCGCTGCGCGTCGATGCGGTTGCTTCGATGATTTATCGTGATTACAGCCGTAAAGAAGGCGAGTGGATCCCGAACGAGTATGGTGGACGCGAGAATCTGGAAGCGATTGAATTCCTTCGCAATACCAACCGTATTATCGGTGAGCAAGTACCGGGCGCAGTGACGATGGCGGAAGAGTCTACCGACTTCCCGAACGTTTCCCGCCCGCAGGATATTGGTGGTCTGGGCTTCTGGTACAAGTGGAACCTCGGCTGGATGCACGACACTCTGGATTACATGAAGCTCGACCCGGTTTATCGTCAATACCACCACAATAAACTCACCTTCGGGATGCTCTACAACTACACTGAAAACTTCGTCCTGCCGCTGTCGCACGACGAAGTGGTGCACGGCAAAAAATCGATTCTCGACAGGATGCCAGGCGATGCATGGCAGAAGTTTGCCAATCTGCGAGCCTACTATGCCTGGATGTGGGCGTTCCCGGGCAAGAAACTGTTGTTCATGGGTAACGAATTTGCCCAAGGGCGTGAGTGGAACCACGATGCCAGCCTCGACTGGCATCTGCTGGAAGGTGGCGACAACTGGCACCACGGTGTCCAGCGACTGGTACGCGATCTGAACCATACTTATCGTCACCACAAAGCTCTGCACGAGCTGGATTTCGACGCCTACGGCTTTGAATGGCTGGTGGTGGATGACCATGAGCGCTCGGTGCTGATCTTTGTGCGTCGCGATAAAGAGGGTAACGAAATTATCGTTGCCAGCAACTTTACGCCGGTGCCGCGCCATGATTATCGCTTTGGCATTAATCAGCCAGGTAAGTGGCGTGAGATTCTCAACACCGATTCCATGCACTACCACGGCAGCAATGCTGGCAATGGCGGCGCGGTACATAGCGATGAGATCGCCAGCCACGGTCGTCAGCATTCATTGAGCCTTACTCTACCACCGCTGGCCACTATCTGGCTGGTGCGGGAGGGAGAATGACACAACTCGCCATTGGCAAACCTGCTCCCCTTGGCGCGCACTATGATGGCCAGGGCGTCAACTTCACGCTCTTTTCTGCTCATGCTGAGCGGGTAGAGCTATGTGTGTTTGACGCTCAGGGCATAGAACACCGGTATGACTTGCCAGGACGCAGCGGCGATGTCTGGCACGGTTACTTGCCGGATGCGCGCCCGGGTTTGCACTATGGGTATCGCGTACATGGCCCCTGGCAACCTGCCGTGGGGCATCGCTTTAACCCGGCGAAGTTGTTGATTGATCCTTGCGCGCGGCAAATTGAGGGTGAGTTTAAAGATAACCCGCTGCTGCATGCAGGCCATAATGAACCTGATTATCGTGACAACGCCGCCATTGCGCCGAAATGCGTGGTGGTGGTCGATCACTATGACTGGGAGGATGACGCCCCGCCGCGTACGCCGTGGGGCAGCACCATCATTTATGAAGCCCATGTCAAAGGATTAACCTATCTGCATCCGGAGATCCCGGTTGAGATCCGCGGCACCTATAAAGCGCTCGGCCATCCGGTGATGATCAACTATTTAAAACGGTTGGGCATTACCGCGCTGGAACTGTTGCCAGTGGCGCAGTTTGCCAGTGAACCGCGCCTGCAACGCATGGGGCTAAGTAACTACTGGGGCTACAATCCGGTGGCGCTGTTTGCACTGCATCCGGCATATGCCAGCTCGCCCGAAACGGCGTTGGACGAGTTCCGCGACGCAGTGAAAGCCCTGCACAAGGCGGGTATTGAAATCATTCTCGACATCGTACTCAACCACAGTGCGGAACTGGACCTGGACGGCCCGGTATTCTCACTGCGCGGGATCGACAACCGTAGCTATTATTGGATAAGAGACGACGGCGATTATCACAACTGGACTGGTTGTGGTAATACGCTCAATTTGAGCCATCCGGCGGTAGTGGAGTACGCCAGCGCCTGTCTACGCTACTGGGTAGAAACCTGCCACGTTGATGGCTTCCGCTTCGATCTCGCAGCAGTCATGGGACGAACACCGGAGTTTCGTCAGGATGCGCCGCTGTTTATGGCTATCCAGAATTGCCCTGTGCTTTCGCAAGTGAAGTTAATTGCCGAACCGTGGGATATCGCGCCCGGCGGCTATCAGGTGGGCAATTTCCCACCGCTGTTTGCCGAGTGGAATGATCATTTCCGCGACGCCGCACGCCGTTTCTGGCTGCACTATAACCTGTCGCTGGGTGAGTTTGCCGGGCGTTTTGCCGCCTCCAGCGATGTTTTTAAACGTAATGGCCGTCTGCCGAGCGCTGCGATTAATCTCGTCACTGCGCATGACGGTTTTACGCTTCGCGACTGCGTTTGTTTCAACCATAAACACAATGAAGCAAATGGAGAAGAAAATCGCGACGGGACCAACAACAATTACAGTAACAATCATGGTAAAGAAGGGCTAGGCGGTACTCTTGATTTGATTGAACGGCGGCGCGACAGCATTCACGCCCTGTTAACGACGTTGTTGCTCTCCCAGGGTACGCCGATGTTACTGGCAGGTGATGAACATGGTCACAGCCAGCATGGCAATAACAATGCCTACTGTCAGGATAACCAATTAACGTGGTTGGACTGGTCACAGGCAAGCAGTGGGTTAACGGCGTTTACCGCCGCGTTAATCCATCTGCGCAAGCGCATTCCTGCTTTGGTAGAGGATCGCTGGTGGGAAGAAGGCGATGGCAACGTCCGTTGGCTGAATCGATATGCTCAACCTTTAAGCTCGGATGAGTGGCAAAACGGGCCAAAGCAGCTGCAAATTTTGCTTTCGGATCGTTTTTTGATCGCAATAAACGCCACGCTTGAGGTAACAGAGATTGTTTTACCTGCTGGGGAGTGGCACGCCATTCCCCCATTCGCTGGAGAGGATAACCCAGTGATTACGGCTGTCTGGCCGGGACCTGCACACGGATTGTGTGTGTTCCAGAGATGATAAAAAAGGAGTTAGTCATGGTTAGTTTAGAGAAGAACGATCACTTAATGTTGGCGCGCCAGCTGCCATTGAAATCTGTTGCCCTGATACTGGCGGGAGGACGTGGTACTCGCCTGAAGGATTTAACCAATAAGAGAGCAAAGCCTGCCGTACACTTCGGCGGTAAGTTCCGCATTATCGACTTTGCGCTGTCCAACTGCATCAACTCTGGGATCCGTCGTATGGGCGTGATCACCCAGTACCAGTCTCACACCCTGGTGCAGCATATTCAGCGCGGCTGGTCGTTCTTCAATGAAGAAATGAACGAGTTTGTCGACCTGCTGCCCGCGCAGCAGAGAATGAAAGGGGAAAACTGGTATCGCGGTACCGCAGACGCGGTCACTCAAAACCTCGATATCATCCGCCGCTATAAAGCGGAGTATGTGGTGATTCTGGCTGGTGACCACATCTACAAGCAAGACTACTCGCGAATGCTTATCGACCACGTCGAAAAAGGTGCGCGTTGTACTGTTGCTTGTATGCCAGTACCGATTGAAGAAGCCTCTGCATTTGGCGTTATGGCAGTCGATGAAAACGATAAAATTATCGAATTTGTTGAAAAACCGGCTAACCCGCCATCAATGCCAAACGATCCGAGCAAATCTCTGGCGAGTATGGGTATCTACGTCTTTGACGCCGACTATCTATATGAATTGCTGGAAGAAGACGATCGTGATGAAAACTCCAGCCACGACTTTGGTAAAGATTTGATTCCAAAAATCACCGAAGCAGGCCTGGCTTATGCGCATCCATTCCCTCTCTCTTGCGTACAGTCTGACCCAGACGCCGAGCCGTACTGGCGCGATGTGGGTACGCTGGAAGCTTACTGGAAAGCGAACCTTGATCTGGCCTCTGTGGTGCCAGAACTGGATATGTACGATCGCAACTGGCCAATTCGCACCTACAATGAATCATTGCCACCAGCGAAATTCGTTCAGGATCGCTCCGGTAGTCATGGGATGACCCTTAACTCACTGGTTTCCGGCGGTTGTGTAATCTCTGGTTCAGTGGTGGTGCAGTCCGTTCTGTTCTCACGCGTTCGTGTTAATTCATTCTGCAACATTGATTCCGCCGTATTGTTACCGGAAGTATGGGTAGGTCGCTCGTGCCGTCTGCGCCGCTGTGTCATTGACCGTGCTTGTGTCATTCCGGAAGGCATGGTGATCGGTGAGGATGCAGAGGAAGATGCACGTCGTTTCTATCGTTCAGAAGAAGGCATCGTGCTGGTTACGCGCGAAATGCTACGGAAGTTAGGGTATAAACAGGAGCGATAATGCAGGTTTTACATGTATGTTCAGAGATGTTCCCGCTGCTTAAAACCGGCGGTCTGGCTGATGTTATTGGGGCATTACCCGCAGCACAAATCGCAGATGGCGTTGACGCTCGCGTACTGTTGCCTGCATTTCCCGATATTCGCCGTGGCGTGACCGATGCGCAGGTGGTATCTCGTCGTGATACCTTTGCCGGGCATATCACGCTGCTGTTCGGACATTATAACGGGGTTGGTATTTACCTGATTGACGCGCCGCATCTCTACGATCGTCCCGGAAGCCCGTATCACGATACCAACTTATTTGCCTACACTGACAACGTGTTGCGTTTTGCGCTGTTGGGGTGGGTCGGGGCAGAAATGGCCAGTGGGCTGGACCCATTCTGGCGCCCTGATGTAGTGCACGCGCACGACTGGCATGCAGGCCTTGCGCCTGCGTATCTGGCGGCACGCGGGCGTCCGGCGAAGTCTGTGTTTACTGTGCACAATCTGGCCTATCAAGGCATGTTTTATGCACATCACATGAATGACATCCAATTGCCATGGTCATTCTTTAATGTTCACGGGCTGGAGTTCAACGGGCAAATCTCTTTCCTGAAAGCCGGACTGTATTACGCTGACCATATTACAGCGGTTAGTCCGACCTACGCTCGCGAGATTACTGAACCACAGTTTGCCTACGGTATGGAAGGTTTACTTCAGCAGCGTCATCGTGAAGGACGACTTTCCGGCGTACTGAACGGCGTGGATGAGAAAATCTGGAGTCCAGAGACGGACTTACTTTTAGCCTCGCGTTACACCCGCGATTCATTGGAGGATAAAGCGGAGAATAAGCGCCAGTTGCAAATCGCAATGGGGCTTAAGGTTGACGATAAAGTGCCGCTTTTTGCAGTGGTGAGCCGTCTGACCAGCCAGAAAGGCCTGGATCTGGTGTTAGAAGCCTTACCGGGCCTTCTGGAACAGGGCGGACAACTGGCGCTGCTCGGCGCGGGCGATCCGGTATTGCAGGAAGGTTTCCTTGCTGCAGCAGCGGAACACCCCGGTCAGGTTGGTGTACAGATTGGTTATCACGAAGCATTTTCGCATCGCATTATGGGCGGCGCGGACGTCATTCTGGTGCCCAGTCGTTTTGAACCGTGCGGTTTAACACAACTTTATGGATTGAAGTACGGCACGCTGCCTTTGGTGCGGCGTACCGGTGGGCTTGCTGATACAGTCTCTGACAGTTCTCTAGAGAACCTCGCAGATGGCGTCGCCAGTGGGTTTGTCTTTGAAGATAGTAATGCCTGGTCGCTGTTACGGGCTATTCGACGTGCTTTTGTACTTTGGTCCCGTCCTTCACTTTGGCGGTTTGTGCAACGTCAGGCTATGGCAATGGATTTTAGCTGGCAGGTCGCGGCGAAGTCGTACCGTGAGCTTTACTATCGCTTGAAATAGTTTTCAGGAAACGCCTATATGAATGCTCCGTTTACATATTCATCGCCCACCCTTAGCGTAGAAGCGCTTAAGCACTCTATCGCTTATAAGCTGATGTTTACGATTGGAAAGGATCCTGTCGTTGCCAATAAACATGAGTGGCTGAACGCAACGTTATTTGCTGTGCGCGATCGTCTCGTGGAGCGTTGGTTGCGCTCGAACCGTGCCCAACTGTCGCAAGAAACTCGTCAGGTTTACTACCTGTCGATGGAGTTTTTGATTGGCCGTACTCTCTCCAACGCCATGTTGTCGTTAGGTATTTATGACGATGTTCAGGGGGCGCTGGAGTCGATGGGGTTAAATCTCGAAGAGTTGATTGATGAAGAAAATGACCCGGGCCTCGGGAACGGTGGTCTGGGACGCCTGGCAGCTTGCTTCCTGGATTCACTGGCGACTTTAGGGTTGCCAGGTCGCGGCTACGGTATTCGTTACGACTACGGCATGTTCAAGCAGAACATCGTTAACGGCAGTCAGAAAGAGTCACCGGACTACTGGCTGGAATACGGCAACCCGTGGGAATTTAAACGACACAATACGCGCTACAAAGTGCGTTTTGGTGGACGTATTCAGCAAGAAGGCAAGAAAACTCGCTGGATTGAAACTGAAGAAATTCTGGCCGTTGCTTATGACCAGATAATCCCCGGCTATGACACTGACGCAACTAATACCCTGCGTTTGTGGAGCGCACAAGCCAGTAGCGAAATTAACCTGGGTAAATTCAACCAGGGTGACTACTTCGCGGCGGTGGAAGACAAAAACCACTCCGAGAACGTATCCCGCGTACTGTACCCGGACGACTCCACTTATTCCGGGCGTGAACTGCGTCTGCGTCAGGAATACTTCCTGGTTTCCTCGACCATTCAGGACATTTTAAGCCGCCATTATCAGCTGCATAAAACCTACGATAATCTGGCAGATAAAATCGCGATTCATCTCAATGACACCCATCCGGTGCTGTCGATTCCTGAGCTGATGCGTCTGCTGATTGACGAGCATAAATTCAGCTGGGATGACGCTTTTGAAGTGTGCTGCGAGGTCTTCTCTTACACCAACCACACGCTGATGAGCGAGGCGCTGGAAACCTGGCCGGTCGATATGCTGGGTAAAATTCTGCCGCGTCACTTGCAGATAATCTTTGAAATCAATGACTATTTCCTGAAAACCTTGCAAGAGCAGTATCCGAACGACACTGACCTGCTGGGACGGGCGTCAATCATTGATGAATCCAACGGGCGTCGTGTGCGGATGGCCTGGCTGGCGGTTGTCGTGAGTCATAAAGTTAACGGTGTTTCAGAGTTGCACTCTAACCTGATGGTGCAGTCGCTGTTTGCTGATTTTGCGAAAATCTTCCCGGGTCGTTTCACCAACGTTACCAACGGTGTGACGCCGCGTCGCTGGCTGGCGGTAGCGAACCCATCGCTTTCAGCTGTGCTGGACGAACACCTGGGCCGTAACTGGCGCACCGACCTTAGCCTGCTGAGCGAGCTGCAACAGCATTGTGATTTCCCGATGGTCAACCATGCGGTGCATCAGGCGAAGCTGGATAACAAAAAACGTCTGGCCGAATACATCGCCCAGCAGTTGAATGTGGTGGTGAATCCGAAGGCGCTGTTTGATGTGCAGATCAAACGTATTCACGAATACAAACGTCAATTGATGAATGTGTTGCACGTTATCACTCGTTATAACCGTATCAAGGCTGATCCGGATGCTAATTGGGTGCCGCGCGTGAATATTTTTGGCGGCAAGGCTGCTTCGGCTTATTACATGGCGAAGCACATTATCCATTTGATCAACGATGTGGCTAAAGTGATCAACAACGATCCGCAGATTGGTGACAAGCTGAAAGTGGTGTTTATCCCGAACTACAGCGTTAGTCTTGCGCAGTTGATCATTCCGGCGGCCGATCTGTCTGAACAGATTTCGCTGGCGGGGACGGAAGCCTCCGGCACCAGTAACATGAAGTTTGCCCTTAACGGCGCGCTGACTATCGGTACGCTGGACGGTGCGAACGTCGAAATGCTGGATCATGTCGGTGATGACAATATCTTTATCTTTGGTAACACAGCGGAAGAAGTGGAAGAACTGCGTCGTCAGGGTTACAAACCGCGTGAATACTACGAGAAAGATGAAGAGCTGCATCAGGTGCTGACGCAAATCGGCAGCGGTGTATTCAGTCCGGAAGAGCCGGGACGCTATCGCGATCTGGTTGATTCGCTGATCAACTTCGGCGATCACTACCAGGTACTGGCGGATTATCGCAGCTATGTCGATTGTCAGGATAAAGTCGACGAACTCTACGAGCGTCAGGAAGAGTGGACTGCAAAAGCGATGCTGAACATCGCCAATATGGGCTACTTCTCTTCAGACCGTACGATCAAAGAGTACGCCGATCATATCTGGCATATTGATCCAGTGAGATTGTAAGTTCGTAAAGTGGTAACTGCCGTGTGTTCCCTGAAAGCTATCGTTAATGGGCACACGGCATTTTTATATCAGATAAACGATATGTCATGACAATTTACAGACAGTATCGATATATAATTCATATTTATTAATTCTTAATAATAATTCTCATCTGAGTATGTATCATACAATAAACATTATAAGTAACTAATAAATTATTTATTATATTTATATATTACTCCATTCTTCAGCTATCCTGTCTAAAATAAATCTCTTTGTTTTCAAATAACTGTATTTTTATATAAAGTCAATCATTGCGAGCATGGATTCTTTTAGTTATATTACCAAGCAGCTCATATAATATTTTCCAGCCATTCTATCTCTTATTTTTTCTGTGGTTAACTACACCAGCTTTATTCATTTAAATAATGTGACTTGTTAAAGCTGAATGTAAAAATAATCGCCAATATTGCTTGGATTTTTTAACAAAAGGAAAGGTATAAATGAAATTCAATCTATCTAATTTATCCGCAGTTTTACTCGCATCAGGTATGCTGATGTCAACTGCGGTAACCGCTGCGCCAGGCGATGCATCACAATTTGGTGGTGCGGATACAGACTGGAGCACCGTTGATTATCCAAAACTCACCGATATGGATAGCAACACCGATGCAATGGGCGGAAACATCCGCTTTACTGGTCGTGTGGTTAAAGCGACGTGTAAGGTTGCTACAGAATCGAAACAGATTGAAGTGGTACTGCCAGTCGTACCTTCTAACGCTTTCACGGGCATGGATACTGAAGCAACGGGCGCCAGTAACCAGACTGACTTCAACATTAAACTGACCGACTGTAGCAATACGGACAGTCAAAACATTGAATTTCGTTTTACTGGCGTAGCAGACAGTGCCAACCAGACGCTTGCCAATGAGGTTGAAGGGTCCGCTGATGCCGATGGTAATGGCGAAGCAGGTGCAACAGGTGTAGGGATTCGTATTTATTCTAAAAATACGACAACTACTGGCCTGATTAAACTGAATACACAAACTCCTCAGGGGAGTAGTTCTTCGGCAGCCTACGTGATTCCTGGCGATGCAGCCACTCATGATTTTACTGCGGCATTTACCGCGGGCTATGCGCAGAACGGTAGTACCGTTGCACCAGGTCTGGTGAAATCGACGGCAAGTTTCGTCGTGCTGTACGAATAATTACAGCAAGATAATTTCAGGTTACAGTTAATTGTAGCCTGAAATTAATATTACGTGTTTATTTATAATAAATAGACACGTATTAGTAATTACAATTAATTTCATCTACAAGGATGCAGTATGAGATGGATTTCAAAAAATAAATGTTTTACGAATAGAAACATTAATCCTTTGCAGAAGGCTCATTATGTCATAAGGGCCGGTGCTCTATTTTTACTATCCGCCATATCTATCAATGCTATTGCTGCGGGTGGCTTCGGTCTTGGTTCTACGCGTCTGGTTTATCCATCTGACAGTCAGCAAATTACGTTAAGTGTACAGAATGGTGGGGCTAACACCAGCTATTTAATCCAGTCATGGATTGATGACAATCAAAGCAGTAAAAAAAGTCAGGATTTTGTGGTTACGCCTCCTTTATTTATGTTGCCAACGCGAAAAGAAGCCTCATTGAGGATAATGTTTATTGGTAAATCACAGTTACCGACTGATCGCGAAACATTATTCTGGATGAATGTGAAAGCGATTCCACCAACGGATGAGAAGAATACCCAGAAAAACACGTTACAACTGGCGTTACAAAACAGAATTAAATTATTTTACCGTCCGACTAATTTACCCGTTCAAGCTGGTAAAGCACGGGATATGCTGCGATTTAAATACGAAGGTAAACAGCTGAGAGTCATTAACCCTTCTCCCTATTATCTGACGGTGACTGGAATCAGGGTGCAAGGGGCAAAATTACCTAATGCGTTTGTTCCACCGAAAAGTGACGTAACAGTGTCTTCACCAGTGACGTTAGCCGGTGAAATTACTTATCAAACTATCAATGATTACGGTGCCACAACGGCCAGGCAAAAGGGAACGATGCAATAAACCTGGAAGATTAAAACGTTAAAGCAACTCAGGTCAGGGATATGAACCTAAAGCTCAGAAAACTCGAACACAGGATGGCAAGGCACAAGCAGATGAGGCGGTGTATGCTGCTTCTACTGACACTTTTGCCTACATGTTCAGTGGCGGGTATGCGCTTTAACCCTGCATTCCTGTCGGGTGATACTGAAGCTGTTGCTGATTTATCTCGTTTTGAGAAAGGGATGACGTATCTTCCGGGTAGCTATGAGGTTGAAATATGGGTCAATGATTCGCCTTTGACATCACGTAAGGTTACTTTCAAAGCTGATGATCAGAATCAGTTGATCCCCTGTTTTTCGCTCGATGAGTTAGTTACTTTAGGAATTAACAAAAGTGCATTGCCGGAGCAGGCGCAAGCAGAGGGGAATAATTGTCTCGATTTACGTATATGGTTTGCAGAAGTTCAATATACTCCTGAACTGGATGCGCAACGACTCAAACTGACCTTTCCGCAGGCAATATTAAAGCATGAAGCACGTGGTTATATTCCACCTGAGGAATGGGATAATGGTATCCCAGCCATTCTTATTAATTATGATTTTTCTGGCAACAGCGATCGTGGAGACTATGCGTCTGATAGTTATTATTTAAATCTTCGTTCAGGTTTAAACTTAGGAGCGTGGCGTTTTCGTGATTATTCTACATGGAGTCGTTCAGGTAATTCACCGGGTAAAATTGCACATGTGAGTAGTACGTTACAACGGGTCATTATTCCGTTCAAAAGTGAATTAACACTGGGTGATACCTGGTCTTCATCAGATGTTTTCGACAGCGTGAGTATTCGGGGTGTCAAACTTGAGTCCGATGAAAACATGCTGCCGGATAGCCAAAGTGGCTTTGCCCCGACTGTGCGCGGCATTGCTAAAAGTAATGCCCAGGTCACGATTAAACAAAATGGCTATGTCATTTATCAGACATATACTCCCCCTGGGCCTTTTGAAATCAACGATCTGAACCCTACGTCTTCCGCAGGGGATTTAGAAGTTACGATCAAAGAGTCTGATAATTCCGAAACTATCTATACCATTCCTTACGCTGCTGTACCCATCCTTCAACGCGAAGGACATATTAAATATTCCGCAACTGCCGGTAAATATCGTAGTAATAGCTATAATCAAAACAATCCGAATATCTTTCAAGGAGATTTGATTTGGGGGTTACCCTGGGATATTACCGCCTATGGAGGAATACAATACTCTAATAATTATCGGGCCATAGCACTCGGGCTTGGGTTCAACCTTGGTATGTTTGGTGCGACCTCATTTGATTTGACGCAAGCCAATAGCACACTTGCTGATGGCAGTAAACATCAAGGGCAATCGTACCGTTTTCTATACTCAAAATCGTTAGTGCAAACAGGTACGGCTTTTCAGATTATTGGTTATCGCTACTCGACGGAGGGGTTTTATTCGTTGAGTGATACCACATACAAACAAATGTCGGGTACGGTTATCGATCCAGATACCCTTAATGAAAAAGACTATGTTTATAATTGGAATGATTTTTATAATTTACGTTATAACAAAAGAGGAAAGTTTCAGGCAAATATATCGCAACCATTGGGCGAATATGGCTCTATGTATTTGGCAGCGAGTCAACAATCTTACTGGAATACGAATAATAAAGATACCTTATACCAGGTTGGCTATAATACGAGTGTGCATGGGGTTTATTTAAACATTGCTTATAATTACAGCAAATCACCAGGTTCAGATGCGGACAGAATCTTATCCGTCAATATCTCATTGCCGATCAGTAATTGGTTATCACCAGCAGTTGATGGGCGCACTGCGACAAATTCTATGACAGCGACCTATGGTTACAGTCAAGATAATAGCGGTCATGTAAATCAGTATGCTGGAGTATCTGGATCGCTTCTGGAACAACATAATCTCAACTATAATATTCA
Organism: Escherichia sp. E3659; assembly: GCF_005781135.1. Lineage (NCBI taxonomy): Bacteria > Pseudomonadati > Pseudomonadota > Gammaproteobacteria > Enterobacterales > Enterobacteriaceae > Escherichia > Escherichia sp. E3659. The sequence goes on from NZ_VATQ01000027.1 coordinate 122,349, forward strand.
ACAAAATTTTGCCAACCAGAATAATGGCGAAAATGGCTCGGTAGGGTTAAATTACCGCGGTACATATGGTTCACTAAATTCTGGATACAGCTACGATAATAATGGTAACCAGCAATTTAACTATGGTTTAAGCGGTGCCATGGTTGTTCACGAAAATGGTTTAACGCTAAGTCAGCCGTTAGGTGAAACAAATATACTGATAAAAGCACCAGGAGCAAACAATGTAAATGTGGAGCGCGGAACGGGGGTTAAAACAGACTGGCGTGGCTATGCTGTCGTACCTTATGCCACGGAATATCGGCGTAATAATATCTCTTTAGACCCTATGTCTATGAGTATGCATACAGAATTAGATGCCACTACTATGGAAGTGATACCCAGTAAAGGTGCTTTAGTTCGCGCTGAGTTTAATGCACATGTCGGTATTCGTGGTTTATTTAATCTTCACTATCGTAATAAACCAGTTCCATTTGGTGCGACGGCCAGTGTACCCACTGAGGGGACCACTCAGATTACAGGAATAGTGGGTGACAGTGGGCAGGTTTATCTCTCCGGTTTGCCTTTACGAGGCATAATAAATATACAGTGGGGAGAAAGTTCTTATCAGCAATGTCAGGCAAGCTATCAATTACCGGAAAGCGAGCTGGATAATGCCATTAGCTATGCAAATCTGGAGTGCCGCTAATGAATATATTACAGAAATTTATTCTATTAATTTTTACATCATTGTTCATGATGGTGATTTCATGTAACGCACTGGCTAACGATACCGTAGTAGTCACATTTACAGGACAATTATTAGCAAAAACGTGTGATATTACAGCTGGAAGCAAAGACCAGCCAGTAAATATGGGAACTTATGACGTCAATGATTTTTTGAATGTAGGGGATGTTTCTGGCAGCCATACATTTACGATTAATCTGGAAGGATGTCCTACAACAACCAGTACTGTGTATAGTTCAGGAGTAAGTGCTAATGTGAGGTTTACTGGAGATACTGATGCTATTAATACCACTTTATTACGCCTTACTTCCAGTGCAGATAGTGCAACTGGAGTGGGCGTCGAAATTTTAGATAGCAATGATAAAATTATAGCGATTAATAGTGAGTCAGGGTTCAAAGAATTAATTTTAGATAATAATGGCGATGCCAGTTTAGCCTTTAAACTCCGCTATAAGTCAACTCAGCAAAACGTACATGCGGGGCAGGCGAATGCACTGTTGTACTTTGATATAGACTATCAGTGAGGATAATATGGCGCGCTATTGGAACTTAATTGCTCTGTTATTCTCTGTGATATCAATACCATCCATTGCTGATGATACAACACATGCAGGTATTGTACGTATAGAAGGAATAATAACGGCAAAGACTTGTATTGTTGCCGATGAGTCTAAAAATTTCACAGTTAACATGCCTGATGTTCCCAGTTATATGGTGAGAAATTCAGGGAGTGTTACTGAAAAAATTGGCTTCTCTGTAAAGTTAACCCGTTGTGGCAGTGATGTCAGTAATGCCAATGTCACGTTTGATGGAACATCAGTCAGTGAAGACGCGGCCCTATATAAACTGGAAGAGGGCTCAGTCGAGGGGTTAGCACTGGCTATTTTTGATAACAACAGACAAAGTATTAGTAATGGTATAAAGAGTACAAGTTATGCCCTTACACCATTGGTAGATAATACATTGCATTTTTTTGCTGCTTATAAAGCTATAAAAAATGATGTACAACCAGGAGATGCGAATGCATCAGTTTCCTTTATCGTCACTTATGATTAATGTGCTGATACCCCTTTTAATATGTTGCACAAATGCGCAGGCAGGGGTTGTCGTTGGTGGTACTCGTTTTGTTTACCCAGAAAAGCAGTCATCAATTTCGGTCGGGCTTAAAAATACTGGCAGTAAAGATATGCTGGTTAAAGTTTCCGTGGCACCTGATGATGGCCGCCAGTTAAAAGGCACACTGGAATCCCAGCCTTTACTTCCAGATAAGGCGTTTATTGCCACACCACCATTATTGGTACTTAAACCAGATAAAAATACCAAAATAAGAATTAATCGCGTGGGTGATCAGTTACCTGCAGATCGTGAGAGTTTATTTATACTCAATGTTGCAGCGTTACCTGCTCAGGAACAAAACTCACAGCTTAAGAATGAAAATCAACTCCAGATAGCTGTACGCAATAGGATGAAAATATTTTATCGCCCGGAGACGTTATCAGGTAACCCACTTGATGCTTATCAACAGTTACGCTGGTCGCGACACAATGAAGCTGTCACCATTTTTAACCCTACGCCCTGGTATGTGACACTCTATAATTTATCTATTGATGGTAAAAGCATAAATGGTGGCATGGTCGCACCATTTAGCCATCGTCAACAGAATTGGTGTCAGCGGCAAGGAAATTGTGAGATTAACTGGCAAACGTTGGATCTTTACAATAATGCTTTACCTGTTTGGAGCGTAAAATTAAATGTTTTACAAAATAATGCTGTGGGTGCAGTAGCGATACATGGATAACCGGAGATGCATGATGCTTACTTATTTTTGGGGAAATATAAAAACAATTTGTATATTGTTTATTCTTTTAGTCAGTAGCTGCTATAACATCGTATATGCTGAAGATATGGGACGGGATCGCGCTTTTTGTTATCCTGGTGCACCAGGTAATAATACTACTCCTGCGACATTTTCTTATAACTTTGGTACGGTGACTGTCTCAGATGTTAATAACAACTCTCCCGGAACAGTATTACCAGCGCAGAACTGGAAAATAGGGCGTTATAAGGCTTATTGTAATTCTCTGGATGATTATGAAATTTATTTTTCTGGTGTGTCTGGAATTGATCCGTCGGGAGCGGCTGGTGATCATCAGGGGAGCGATATATTTATACCATTGACACATGAGATATCTGTTTCGACACATATTAAACTTTATAATAAAAACGGCACAATGACAGATAAGACGGTACCTTTTGAGAACTATAGCACCAATTATCCAGCGGACAGAAGTAAACCAGATAATTGGTCCTCTGGAACAGAAGGTTATATAAAAATCAGACTTGATAAAAAAATAATATCCGATATATCGATAAATAACGTATTGCTGGTTTCTTTGTATGTCAGCCAATTCCCAACAGAGCACGGACCAATTCCCGTATTTAATGCTTATATTGGTAACTTAAATATTGAGGTTCCACAAGGCTGCACAATTAATGAGGGCACCAGCTTTACCGTTAATATGCCGGATGTTTGGGCCAGTGAGTTAAGTCGTGCTGGCGCCGGAGCAAAGCCAACAGGTGTTTCTCCAGTTGCAACCACTATTCCGATAAATTGTACGAATAAGGATATTGATGCCGTAATGACGCTGGTTTTTGATGGCAATATCTCATCAACGAGAGATGTTAATGGCCGGCAAAGCATTATTCAGGCGGAGGATAACCCAGACGTTGGCATTATGATTATGGATAGCCAACAGGAATCCGTAGACTTGAACGCCCTTGCTGCGCATGTTGGTGTGCCATTTAAGTTAATTGAAAACCGAGCTGAGTCAGCTCAGACGGCAGACGTAACTTTTCTGTCTCTCCCCGTTAGTACCACAGGGCGACTACCCGCTGCGGGTCGTTATAATGCCCTGGCTGTTTTGCGGGTGGAATACCAGTGATGTATGAGTCAGTGCAGAAACGGATTAGCCCGCTTTTAGCCATCGGTGCAAAATAAAGCACAGTAACAGCAAGGATGAATAATATGCAAAACAGAAAATGGATTTTGACCTCGCTGGTAATGACTTTTTTCGGCATCCCCATACTGACGCAATTTTTGGCAGCGGTGGTTGCCATGCTGGGGGCCGGGCTTGCCGCCATTCTTGAAGTTTGCAATTTACTCTTCACGCCAACAATTTACCTTCTGCTTAACATTTTTATGTTGGCGCTGGGTGCGATAATGCTATTTTTCTCGGGGCGAGTATGGGCGGGCGATAGTGCACCAGAAAAAAGAGAAATAGCCGCCTGGCGGCAATGTCTTTTTTTAGTTCCCGCTTTATTAACCCTGATTGGCTGGATAATCACGCTGCATCTGGCAGATTATCAATTTCGCCAGATGGGATCAGGTTGCTTGGCAGACCTTATGCTCCCCTGGCTGGGCGTTTTGTTAGTCTCATTAGTCGGTGGTGAGTACTGGTGGGTAGTCATTATTCCCGTTGGGGCACATATCAGTTTTTCGCTGGGATACAGCTGGCCAACCAGACATTCTTTAACCGGCACATCCGGGCTACGTTGCCGTAATTCTCTCCTGTTTATCCTTCTCATGCTTGGTTTTGTCGCTGGTTATCAGGCTTATTTATATAAACAGCTCAATCCCGGCGTTGGTGTACGCGAAAATATTGATACCTGGGCCTGGCAACCCGATAAACTCAATAATCAACTGACGCCACTGCGTGGTAAACCGCAAATTCAGTTCACGCAAAACTGGCCGCGACTCGATGGCGCCACGGCAGCGTACCCAATTTATGCTTCTGCCTTTTATGCGTTAAGCGTAATACCAGAGGATTTTCACGTCTGGGAATATCTGGATAACTCTCGTACCCCCGAAGCATATAATAAGATTGTTAAAGGTGATGCCGATATTATCTTTGTGGCTCAACCTTCCGGTGGGCAGAAAAAACGCGCTGAGGAATCGGGCGTCACTTTGCTGTACACGCCTTTTGCCCGTGAAGCGTTTGTTTTCATCGTCAATGCGGATAACCCGGTTAATTCCCTGACTGAACAACAAGTGCGTGACATCTTCAGTGGTGCAATTACCAACTGGCGCACGGTTGGCGGTAACGATCAGGAGATCCAGACTTGGCAACGCCCGGAAGACTCTGGCAGTCAGACGGTGATGCAATCACAGGTCATGAAAAATGTCCGCATGATCTCACCACAGGAAACTGAGGTGGCTAGCATGATGGGAGGAATGATTAAAGTTGTTGCCGAATACCGTAATACAAACAACGCAATAGGCTACACCTTCCGCTATTACGCGACGCAAATGAATGCTGACAAAAATATTAAATTATTATCGATTAACGGTATTACACCGACTGCGGAAAACATCCGTAACGGCAAATATCCGTATATCGTCGATGCCTTTATGGTAACGCGGGAAAATACGACGTCAGAGACACAAAAATTGGTGGAATGGTTTTTAACTCCGCAAGGGCAGAGCCTGGTGGAAGATGTGGGATATGTGCCGATGTATCCAACAATGAAATAACCCTCGAGGGAAAGGAATCAGCGCGATGAATAAATTCACAGGCGTTTTACTGTTAGGTGCAGTATTACTGGCGGGATGCGCCGACCGGGAAGGGTACTATAACAGCGTCAGGGAAGAAGAGAGCCATGGCCTGACGTCTCTGCGGGGACAGCCTGAATTACGTTACAGCGAAGATTGGACAAGATGGCCGAGAGTGTACGGTGCAACAGCTTTATACCCGCTGTATGCTTCTGCATATTATGAATTAGTACCGGAGCCGAAAGATGCGGATCAAACCTCGCTGGCCTGGCAGGCGTATGGTTTACAGCAAACCCGAACAGCTGAAGCCTACGATAGTCTGATTAAAGGTACTGCGACTGTTATTTTTGTCGCGCAACCTTCTGAAGGGCAGAAAAAACGTGCAGAAGAAGCGGGTGTTAAGCTGAAATATACCGCCTTCGCTCGCGAAGCCTTTGTCTTTATCGTTGATATCAAAAACCCGGTGAATTCACTCAGCGAACAGCAGGTCAAAGACATTTTTAGCGGTAAAGTGAGTCGCTGGAATAAAGTGGGCGGCAGTGACGAAAGTATAAAAGTCTGGCAGCGGCCAGAAGATTCTGGAAGCCAAACGGTTATGAAGGGACTGGTTATGCAAGATACTCCAATGCTGCCAGCTAAAAAATCCACTGTTATCGATCTTATGGGCGGTTTAATTACCGAAGTCGCCGACTACCAAAATACACCATCTTCCATTGGATACACCTTCCACTATTACGTCACACGTATGAATGACAATATGCTCAAAATGCGCAAACAGATCAAACTGCTGGCTATAAATGGCGTTGCGCCTACAGAGGAAAATATCCGTAACGGCACTTATCCGTACATAATTGATGCTTATATGGTGACGCGCGAAAACCCCACACCGGAAACGCAGAAATTTGTTGACTGGTTTTTAAGCCCGCAGGGACAGCAATTGGTAGAGGATGTAGGCTATGTGCCGCTGTATAAAACGTTATCCGATATTAAATAATAAAGTAAACAGGGGGCAGATATGGATATGAAGATTTTATTACCTATCAGCAGTTGCTTACTCTTTCTTCCTGAGAGTAATGCTGCACACCAGAGTATTTCACCACTCTTCCAGCATTACTCATTAGCTTGTGAAAGAGAGCAAATTAACCCCGGAATTAATTTATCTGAGTATTATTCAGAAAATGAATTTGACTTGTACCAATATTATGCTTTTCGTTGCCCGGATATAGAGAATCAAGTCAGAGGACCATCAGTTTCTGTTTTATTGAGAGTGAGAGCGAAAAGTCCGTTTGAGGACAGGTTAAATATTTCAACATCATATGCAGTTTACCCTGATTATAATATCGATAAATCAATTGACTGGAGTGACGATGGCAACAGGGAGAAATCAACGCTAAACGACTCTGTTAATGTTACTCAATAAAGATACTAAAAATTATGCTAAAGCGATTATTTGCTATTATCCTGATTTTATCTGTGCTGGGGTGTTCTGTTGTTGACACATCCCTGGAGAAAAATGATCTGTATAATTTATCAGTGTATGAAGATAATATTGGTGGCGCTTCAGTATTAGTAACAGTTTTCGCAAATCATGGTAATAGTGCATTGGTTGTCAGGAAAATAGTACAAAGTAGAACAGCATCCTCCACAATTAATATTCATGTTTATTTATCATTACCTATGTTTGCGGATAAAGGAAGCCCCAGTCAAATTTCTTATAGTGTAATAGTGCCAGCGGACATCAATAAAGTTACTATAGGTGATGATGAGCAAATCATCTGGGTAAGATCGAATGAGTAAAAGTGACCAGGTTTATATACATGAAACAAATAATAGAAAAAGCTTTAACAGTTTTGCTTATGATTTACGCCGGGTCCGCAGCTGCCGAAGGCAAAGTGAACGATTTATGCCACATAGGTAATCGTGTAGATAAACTAGAGATTACAAATTATCCGCAGGGATACACTTCGCCAGTTTCAATTGATGAGGGACGGCTGAATGAAATTTATAAATACAAGGTTGAAATCACTGATCTTGATGATAAAGAAAGTAAAAAAATTGTTGAGCTATTACAGATGGATTATGCTGAACAAGAGGAAAATGTTACTAATCTGAGGTGGCGCGTGAATATCACCTCATATCAAAATAAAAAATGTGATATCTATTTTGATGGTTTTGGTTTATGTGGGAAAATTAACGGTGAGAATGTCTGCTTCAGGCATAATGAAATGATACGATGGATAGAGTCCCATATTTCTGTGTTTCTACATAGCGTTAATGAATGAACGTTATGAAATAATGTATTTATCAACAAAACCCTCACATTCTCAATAGACTTGCACAGTGTTTTATTATTTATTGCACGGATTTTGAATAGATATCATCTGTAGGATAGGTTTATCCTGACAGCTTAAACTGTCAGTTAATAATAAAGGACAACCAAATGGAATTAGTTGATGCGTTATTTGCAAGCCCCGCCATGCAGGCATTAATTGAGCAGATATATCATATTTTTCGTCGTTATCCGGTGCCGTCGAGATTTCATGTTTGTTGTCCTTACTGCTTTAGCGAAGAACAACAACAAGCCTTAAGAGGGGGTTCACTGCGTGCCATACCTTTCCCTTTATTACATGCCTGGGGAACAAGTATTGGCCCTAACCCACAAAATGATGATGAGATTCGCTATTTATTACCCAGATTGTTTGAATTTATTGCCCAAAGGCAATTTCCAGGCATTTATGAAGGCTGCTGTTTACAGAGAATAGCAGAGGCAGATAGCCAGAACTGGCGAGCGGATGAACTACAAATAATTAGCGATTTCGCTTACTTATATATGCAGGATTGGGTGTCGGCTAAGAAAGTTGTGGAACTGGAAATAATATTAGAAATGTTTTATCGCGGTGGTATAAAGATTGAACCCTTACTTGACGCCATTATGTCCATTTCCGGTTACTGGCCGACGGCGTCTATGGCATGTTTGCTCTGGCGTAACAGTAAAGAATGCATCGAAAATAGCGAGTTTGAGCAGAGTGATGATGAAAAAACCATTACCACCCAAATCAATACCTGGGCTAGAAATAATCATCCCTTGCTGAAAGAAAGAGCGCGGCAAGCGATTGAGAATCCGCTAAAACAGCCCGAACCAATGACAGAATATCAGGTCTGGGAAGAGAATTGGATGATTGATGAGTGTTTATGCGCGATGTATGACGCATCATCCGAATCACCAGGGCAATAAAGATGAATAAAATCAGACTTTATATTCCACCGCTAATTCTCGGCTTTGTTATTGTACCGTTGTTGGTGTGGCCGACGGTGGTTGCGCTGGCTGCCTGTGTAATCACGATGAGTTTTCTGGGAGAAATACTGTTCTCAATCCCGCTCATGCACAGGCGTATTTCCCTTCTGCAATTACAACTATGGTTATCGGCTGAATATGCGCTTTTCTTCTGTGCAATGGTGGGCGTTGGTTGGCAATTTGCGCGCAGAACACCACCTGAATTGAAAAGCAGACTGCATTGTTGGCTGGTATTTGCACCAGTTTATTTCTGGTTGCTCCTGTGGAATATCATTTTTTATGTCGCGCCAACGCAAATTGCTTTGCTCGAAAATATGCGCAGTTTCTTTCTGACAGTTGTCTGGCTCCCACTGAATTTTTCGCCATTTTGGTCTCAACCGTGGATCGACTTTGTCGGTCCGATAAGTGCACAGCTTGGTTTTGCGTTGGGATATTATTGCCAGTGGCGTAGCAAAAATAGAAGCCAGAGGAAGAAGTGGGGCGAGTGGGTAATGTGTCTGAGTTTTGTTACGTTGGGTATGATGGCGTGGGCTTTGCGGTAATTCCTTGAATCAAAAAGTAGGTTAGATTGAAAATTGACCTCAGATTGTTGACAAAGTGCGCTTTGCTCATGCCGGATACGGCGTGAACGCCTTATTCTGCCTATAAAACCATGTAAATTCAATATATTGCATAAACCACGTAGGCCTGATAAGCGTAGCGCATCAGGCAGTTTTTTTGTTTATCATCAGTCTCAGGTCAGATTGAAATCTGACCTGGCCACCTTACGTTAATTTACGACGCCAGCGACAACTTCTGCTGCGTATACTCCACCAGCCACTGACTCACACGAGACTGTTGTTCCGCATTCAGCCACATGCCTTGTTTTGTGCGACGCCACAGGGCATCGTCGGCGCGGCGGACCCATTCGTGATCCACCAGATATTTCAGCTCCGCTTCGTAGAACTCATGACCGAAATCCTCCCCGAGGTCGCTTATCGCCCCCGCATTGCCGAGCAGCAGCTCGCTGTTGCTGCCGTAAGTGCGCGCATAATGACGTGCCAGCGATTCGGTCAGGAACGGGTAACGGCGGCGCAGACGAGCTGCGTAATCGTCGCGGTCGCCTTCAATGGCACCACCCGGCAGCACGCTCTCTTTCGTCCACGCCGGGCCAATACCCTGATAATACGGCGTCAGTTTTTCCAGCGCATGTTCCGCCAGTTTGCGGTAGGTGGTCAGCTTACCGCCGAATACCGACAACAGCGGCGCTTTGCCGTTTTCATCATGGATATCAAGGGTGTAATCACGGGTGATTGCCTGCGGTGAGTCGGATTCATCATCACACAGCGGGCGCACGCCGGAGTAGGTCCAGACGATATCGTCACGGCTTAGCTGCTTTTTAAAGTGCGCGTTATACACTTTCAGCAGGTAATTGAGTTCGCTCTCTTCAATCTTCACTGCTTTCGGATCACCTTTGTATTCCACATCGGTGGTGCCGATGATGGAAAACTCGTCCATCCATGGGATCACGAACACAATACGTTTATCTTCGTTTTGCAGAATGTAGGCTTGCTTCTGGGTATGCACGCGTGGCACCACAATATGGCTGCCTTTGATAAGGCGAATGCCATAAGGCGAAGGCAGATGCATCCCGTCGTCGAAGAACTGCTTCACCCACGGGCCGGTGGCGTTCACCAGGCCGCGTGCCTGCCAGCTGTATTTTTTACCGGTATCGATATCTTCCGCTTCCACAATCCACAGGCCGTTTTCGCGGCGAGCAGAAGTGGCACGAGTACGAGTAAGCACTTCGCCGCCTTTACGCACCACCATCTGGGCGTTGGCGAGTACCAGACGGGCGTCGTCTACCCAACAGTCGGAATATTCGAATCCGCGCTTAATTTCCGGTTTTAACACTGAATTTGCGCCAAAACGCAAACCGGTTGATCCCGGCAGGCTGGTGCGTTTACCCAGATGATCGTACATAAACAGACCAATACGAATCATCCACGCCGGGCGCAGATGCGGACGATGCGGCAAGCGAAAACGCATCGGGAAGGCGATATGCGGCGCCATTTTCAGTAGCACTTCACGTTCGGCCAGCGCCTCGCTGACCAGTCGGAATTCATAGTGCTCAAGGTAGCGCAGGCCACCGTGAATGAGTTTTGAGCTGGCGGAAGAGGTCGCGCAAGCGAGATCCTGCGCCTCCAGCATCAGCACGGATAAACCGCGTCCAGCGGCGTCTGCCGCGATACCAGCACCATTGATGCCGCCACCTATCACAATCAGATCTTTGGTTTCCATGCTGCCCTCATTCACTTTCGTTAAAGCTCATAAATGCTCGTTATCGAACATATTAGCAAAGAATCGCGCTTTGGGTAACATTGAAAAAACATTTTAGAGTGATATGTATAACATTATGGCGTTTATCTGCCGCTTCGACGTAAACTGTGCGGTAAATTTGCCCACTTGTTTGTAAAGAAAGAGAGACGCATGGATCAGTTCGAATGTATTAACGTTGCCGACGCGCACCAGAAGTTGCAGGAAAAAGAGGCGGTGCTGGTCGATATTCGCGATCCACAGAGTTTCGCAATGGGGCATGCGGCGCAGGCTTTCCATTTGACTAACGACACGCTGGGCGCGTTTATGCGTGATAACGACTTCGATACACCGGTGATGGTGATGTGTTACCACGGTAATAGCAGCAAAGGCGCGGCGCAGTATCTGCTGCAACAGGGCTACGATGTGGTCTATAGCATTGATGGCGGCTTTGAAGCCTGGCAGCGTCAGTTTCCTGCAGAGGTGGCGTACGGCGCGTAACGCTTTATACTGTCCCCTTTTGTGTGGAATAAGCGACAGCAACGATGTTGATGATTACCTCTTTTGCTAACCCCCGCGTGGCGCAGGCGTTTGTTGATTATATGGCGACGCAGGGTGTTATCCTCACGATTCAACAACATAACCAAAGCGATGTCTGGCTGGCGGATGAGTCCCAGGCCGAGCGCGTGCGGGCGGAGCTGGCGCGTTTTCTCGAAAACCCGGCAGATCCGCGTTATCTGGCGGCCAGCTGGCAGGCGGGCCATACCGGCAGTGGCCTGCATTATCGCCGTTATCCTTTCTTTACTGCCTTGCGTGAACGCGCAGGTCCGGTAACCTGGGTGATGATGATCGCCTGCGTGGTGGTGTTTATCGCCATGCAAATTCTCGGCGATCAGGAAGTGATGTTATGGCTGGCCTGGCCATTCGATCCAACACTGAAATTTGAGTTCTGGCGTTACTTCACCCACGCGTTAATGCACTTCTCGCTGATGCATATCCTCTTTAACCTGCTCTGGTGGTGGTATCTCGGCGGTGCGGTGGAAAAACGCCTCGGCAGCGGTAAGCTAATTGTCATTACTCTCATTAGCGCCCTGTTAAGTGGCTATGTGCAGCAAAAATTCAGCGGGCCGTGGTTTGGCGGGCTTTCTGGCGTGGTGTATGCGCTGATGGGCTACGTCTGGCTACGTGGCGAACGCGATCCGCAAAGTGGCATTTACCTGCAACGTGGGTTAATTATCTTTGCGCTGATCTGGATTGTCGCCGGATGGTTTGATTTGTTTGGGATGTCGATGGCGAATGGAGCACACATCGCCGGGTTAGCCGTGGGTTTAGCGATGGCTTTTGTTGATTCGCTCAATGCGCGAAAACGAAAATAATTCCAGGGATTTATAAATGAAACAAACACAACGTCACAACGGTATTATCGAACTGGTTAAACAGCAGGGTTATGTCAGTACCGAGGAACTGGTGGAGCATTTCTCCGTCAGCCCGCAGACTATTCGCCGCGACCTCAACGAGCTGGCGGAGCAAAACCTGATCCTGCGCCATCATGGCGGCGCGGCGCTGCCTTCCAGTTCGGTTAACACGCCGTGGCACGATCGCAAGGCCACCCAGACCGAAGAAAAAGAGCGCATCGCCCGTAAAGTGGCGGAGCAAATTCCCAATGGCTCGACGCTGTTTATCGATATCGGCACCACGCCGGAAGCGGTGGCGCACGCGCTGCTTAATCACAGCAATTTGCGTATTGTCACCAACAATCTCAACGTTGCTAACACGCTGATGGTGAAAGACGATTTTCGCATCATTCTCGCCGGTGGCGAATTACGCAGCCGCGATGGTGGGATCATTGGCGAAGCGACGCTCGATTTTATCTCCCAGTTCCGTCTGGACTTTGGCATTCTGGGGATCAGTGGCATCGATAGCGACGGCTCGCTGCTGGAGTTCGATTACCACGAAGTTCGCACCAAACGCGCCATTATTGAGAACTCGCGTCACGTTATGCTGGTTGTCGATCACTCGAAATTTGGCCGTAATGCGATGGTCAATATGGGTAGCATCAGCATGGTTGATGCCGTCTACACCGACGCCCCGCCGCCAGCGGGCGTGATGCAGGTGCTGACGGACCATCATATTCAACTGGAGCTGTGCTGATCCTGCACGGCTTCCCACGTCAGACCAAAACGCGCCAGGTATTTGCGTAGCCGATCCGCGTCGTTGACGCTGGCTTTGCCCTGGCGCGAAACATCAAAAAGCTGTCGTCCGGCAGCAGAAAGCGACTTTGCCTGGCGGCAGATAGCGATAACGTGTTCCAGTTGCAGCCGATCAAAGAGGTCGATATTTTCCGCTTCAGCGCCCAACAGCTGTGCAAGCAGGGAAGGGCGACTTTCCTGCCAGTTATAGCGCAGACGGTTTATCTCATCTTCAACCACGTTCAGAGTGATGCGTCCGCTAGTGGCAAAGGTTGCCATTCGCGTGACGCTGGCAGAAAGCTCGCGAAAGTTACCGCGCCATGTTGCCTGGGGAGATGTCGCAAAGGCCAGCCAGGCGCGCCGCGCTTCGGTGTTAAAACGCACGCTGTCGCCGGTGAGTGAAGCGTGGCGCTCCACTTCATAATCCAGGTTAGGTTCAATATCTTCCTGACGCTGGCGCAGCCCCGGCAGGGTGAAGGTCCAGAGATTGATCCGCGCGTACAGATCTTCGCGAAATTTGCCTTCGGCAACCAGCTGGCGTAAATCGCGCACCGTTCCGGCGATAAGCTGAAAATCACTGCTCACCTGGCGATCGCTGCCAAATGGGTAAAAGGTTTTCTCTTCAATGGCTTTCAGCAGCATTGCCTGTTCGTCTGCGCCCAGTTCGCCAATCTCATCAAGAAACAACATTCCACCGTTGGCGCTGCGTAATAATCCTTCACGCGATTCCCGCGCCCCGGTAAACGCGCCTTTTACATGACCAAACAGCGTCGACATGGCGGTATCGCCGCGCAGGGTGGCGCAGTTCACTTCCACAAACGCGCCGCTAAACTGATGCCGTGCCTGTTTTAACTCGAAGATGCGTCGCGCCAGAAATGACTTGCCCGCACCGGTCGGGCCGTTAAGCAGGATCGGTGCGCGGGATTTGATCGCCACTTTTTCGATCTGCTCAATCATGCGGTTGAAGTGGGGGTTACGCGTGGCAATGCCGGACTTAAGAAAATCAAGCGTTTGCTGGCGTTCCTCGGCAAAGCGGCTGGCGATGGCGTTATAACGGCTTAAATCGAGATCGATAATCGTCACCGCGCCTGGACTATCGGGCTGTTCTTTTTTGCGTGGAGGCGAGGTCTGCGCCAGCCGGGCGGGCAGGTAACGCGCTTCCGCCAACAGAAACCAGCAAATCTGCGCGACGTGGGTGCCGGTGGTGATGTGAATTAAATAGTCTTCTTTATCAGGTTGGAACGCGTAACCACGGGCGAAATCATGCAGGCAGGCGTAAACCTCTTCGAAATCCCACGGGTTATGCAGCTCAATCTCAACGCCCACTACTTCTGTTTCTGGCGAAACGCTGGCGATATCGCGTTTAAGTGTTTCAAATAGCGAGCGCGAGCGGGCGTCGTGCAATAATTCCAGTCGATCGATGACTAACGATTCTTGCTGGCATAAACAAAGCGTCGGACGCCATTTCGACCAGCGCTGACTGCCGCGCCCGGCATAATCCAGCACCGTTCCGACAAAGCCAAAAGCCACTGTTTTATGCATCTTAGATATCCTTATAAAAGACGATATTTCATTATCGGTAAATTGGCTTTGCGGGAAATCTCCGTTTACGGACGTAAAGATTTTATCTATTTAAAAACAATGAATTAAAAAATTAAGCTGCTTATTTAATTTTCTGGCACGACGGTTGCAATTATCAGGACATACCAACGAAAAGAGAAAAACAAAATGAATTACGAATTACTGACCACTGAAAATGCCCCGGTAAAAATGTGGACCAAAGGCGTGCCGGTAGAAGCCGATGCGCGTCAGCAACTTATTAATACGGCGAAGATGCCGTTTATTTTCAAACATATTGCGGTAATGCCTGATGTACACCTGGGTAAAGGTTCCACCATTGGTAGCGTGATCCCGACCAAAGGGGCGATTATTCCGGCGGCGGTGGGCGTGGATATTGGCTGCGGAATGAACGCGCTGCGTACCGCGTTAACGGCGGCGGACCTGCCTGAAAACCTGGCGGAGCTGCGTCAGGCAATTGAAACTGCCGTGCCGCACGGGCGTACTACCGGGCGTTGTAAACGTGATAAAGGCGCATGGGAAAACCCGCCTGTTAACGTCGATGCGAAATGGGCTGAGCTTGAAGCCGGTTATCAGTGGTTAACGCAAAAATATCCCCGTTTCCTTAACACTAACAACTATAAACACCTGGGAACGCTGGGAACGGGTAACCACTTTATTGAAATCTGCCTTGATGAGTCGGACCAGGTGTGGATTATGCTGCACTCCGGTTCACGCGGAATTGGTAACGCCATCGGGACTTACTTTATCGATCTGGCGCAAAAAGAGATGCAGGAAACGCTTGAAACGTTGCCATCGCGCGACCTGGCGTACTTTATGGAAGGTACGGAATACTTTGATGATTACCTGAAAGCCGTGGCCTGGGCGCAACTTTTTGCCAGCCTTAACCGCGATGCGATGATGGAAAACGTGGTAACGGCGTTGCAGAGCATTACGCAGAAAACGGTAAGACAGCCACAAACGCTGGCGATGGAAGAGATCAACTGTCACCACAACTATGTGCAAAAAGAACAGCACTTTGGCGAAGAGATCTATGTGACGCGTAAAGGCGCGGTGTCTGCGCGTGCTGGTCAATATGGAATTATTCCCGGTTCGATGGGAGCGAAAAGCTTTATCGTCCGTGGGCTGGGAAATGAAGAGTCGTTCTGTTCATGCAGCCACGGTGCCGGGCGGGTAATGAGCCGTACTAAAGCGAAAAAACTGTTCAGCGTGGAAGATCAAATTCGTGCCACCGCGCATGTGGAATGCCGTAAAGATGCCGAAGTGATCGACGAAATCCCGATGGCGTATAAAGATATTGATGCGGTGATGGCGGCACAAAGCGATCTGGTGGAAGTTATCTACACCCTGCGTCAGGTGGTGTGCGTAAAAGGATAAATGATGAAAAGGATGATTGCGCTGGATGGCGCACAGGGCGAAGGCGGCGGGCAGATCCTGCGTTCGGCGCTGAGCCTGTCGATGATAACCGGCCAGCCATTTACCATCACCGGCATTCGTGCCGGGCGGGCGAAACCGGGGCTGTTGCGCCAGCATCTGACCGCGGTAAAGGCGGCGACGGAAATTTGCGGAGCAACGGTGGAAGGCGCGGAGCTGGGATCGCAGCGTCTGGTCTTCCGGCCTGGTACCGTGCGCGGCGGCGATTACCGCTTTGCTATCGGTAGCGCCGGAAGTTGTACGCTGGTGCTGCAAACGGTGCTGCCCGCGCTGTGGTTTGCCGATGGGCCTTCGCATGTTGAAGTGAGCGGCGGCACCGATAACCCGTCGGCCCCGCCTGCGGATTTTATCCGCCGGGTGCTGGAGCCGCTGCTGGCGAAAATAGGAGTTCATCAGCAAACCACACTATTACGCCACGGTTTTTACCCTGCCGGAGGCGGTGTGGTGGCAACGGATGTCTCGCCCGTGGCATCGTTTAACACCTTGCAACTTGGCGAGCGCGGGAACATTGTGCAGATGCGTGGTGAGGTGCTATTAGCTGGAGTGCCGAGGCATGTCGCTGAACGTGAAATCGCTACGCTGGCGGGTAGTTTTTCCCTGCATGAACAGAATATTCATAACCTGTCACGCGACCAGGGGCCGGGTAATACCGTCTCGCTTGAAGTCGAAAGTGAAAATATTACCGAACGCTTTTTCGTCGTCGGTGAAAAGCGCGTCAGCGCCGAAGTGGTCGCGGCACAACTGATAAAAGAGGTGAAGCGCTACCTGGCAAGCCCGGCGGCGGTGGGGGAATATCTCGCTGACCAGTTGGTTCTGCCGATGGCGCTGGCGGGCGCGGGACAATTTACGGTCGCCCATCCCTCATGCCATCTGCTGACCAATATTGCCGTGGTGGAGCGTTTCTTGCCCGTGCAGTTCAGTCTGACAGAAACAGACGGCGTAACGCGAGTGAGCGTTGAATGATGCAGAGATGTAAGCCGGATCTGGCGCGTTATCCGGCTAAATTCACACTCCATACCCCATCATCTTCAGCAGCTTCTGCGCGTGTTGTACCGCAGCCTGGCGGTGGGCGACGCCGAGTTTTTGGTACAGATTGCGGATATGCGTTTTGATGGTGGTCGCTGCGACTTCCAGTTCACCGGCAATTTGTTCGTTGCTGTAACCGGAGTAAATCAACCCCAGTACCTGCCATTCACGTTGTGTCAGCGGGCTGGTGCGGATAAGTTCTGGCACTTCCGGATGATTTAGCAGACGTTCAACGAAACTCTCATCGAAATGGGCGAATTTATGTCGATGATGTTGATTGATTTCCCGCAGAATACGCTGCGCGCGGTGCTGTTCCAGTTCCGGCAACGTATTGAGTTGAATCAGCTGACGTAACTGCTGCGCCATCGCTTCGCCTTCAATAACAAAATGACTGATAAATCCAGTGCGGTTTGCCAGTTTTAATGCATCCAGCAGCACACGCTGGGCGTCGCTTTTACGCCCGGCTTGCCAGTACAACTGATTGAGTAAAAGCAGGTTACGGTTGAGGTCGCTCATCAACCGCAGACTGCGGGCGTTTTCGTTCAGTTCTTCGAGGACAATTTCCGCTGGTTCAAACTCTCCCAGCAAGATTTGTGCGCGGGCAATGTTGCGCCATTGACCTTGCAGGAAGTGATTGTTCGCAAACTCTGGTTTCGCAGTATGGCTTAGCCAGTTGGCGGCAGCCGCTTTATCTCCGGTCATCTGCCAGTAAATCACGCGAACTTTGTTGGCGTTAGAGATCCAGTCGCTGTGATATTTGCCATTCCCCAGCAAGTTTTCCAGACGGTTAAGCTGGCTACGGGCGTTATCCAGATCGCCACGGGCCAGCGAGCATTGAATCAACATTGCCAGGCACTGAAGCTGTTGCTGCGGCTGATAAGACGACAAGACTTCAATCCCGCTACGCGCCGACGCTTCGGCTTCATCCAGCCGCGCCCAGGCCCATAGCAGCTGTGCACGGATGCGCACCAGAAACTCATGCATCGGCAACTGTTCCAGATGCTGCTCGTTTATCAACTGGAACGCTTTTTCCTGTGTTTCCCATGCGGTTTGCAGGAACCCTTGGGCAAACAGAATTTCACTTTGCTGAATCAGACTCCACAAGGCGTAGTGCCAGACATCGTGCTGGCGCGCCATTTGTTCGGTTTGCTGCATTAACGCCAGTGAACGGGTCAATTCGCCTTTGCAGTGCAACACTTCGCCAAGCACGGATGTCGCGACAATGCGGCTGTAGAACCAGCCCGGCGGCAGTTCTTCCAGCGCCAGTTTTGCCAGCCGCTCGGCTTCATCCGGATTGCCGTCGTTAATAGCCACCTGGGCGCGCAGAGCGTTAAATTCTGCGTGCATGGTACCTTCTCTGATGTCCTTGATCTCATGCTCGGCACGCGCCAGCAGGGTGTTCACTTCGCCATAGCGATGTTGGCTTTGCATCAGCCACGCCTGCAACAACACCAGCTGTGGGTTTTCCAGCAGGCTGTCCCACGGCAGGGCGTTGAGCGACTCTTCCAGCAGTGACAGTTCGCTATGGTTGAACAAACTCCAGGCGTGATTAAGCAGAATATCGCGCAGCATCAGCGCGTCGCCCGCGGCCAGCGCATGATGAATAGCTTCGCTGGGAAAACCTTGCGCCATCCAGCTTTCTGCGGCAGCACGGTGAATTTCCGGCAGTTCCGCCGCCAGTTCCCACTGGCAGCGCTGGCGCAGGAAGTTGCCAAACAACGGGTGATAGCAGAACCACTCGCCGGTATCATCCATCCGTTGCAAAAACAGTCCCTGACGCTCAATTTCTTCGAGGCGCATTTGCCCGTTGTCTTCACCGGTCACGCGGGTGATTAGCGCATCGTTCATCGAGCGTAAAATGGCACTTTTCAGTAGAAAATGGCGTGTCGCCAGATCAACGTTATCCAACACTTCATCGACCAGATAATCAGAAAGATGGCTGGCATTAATGCCCGCCAGGCGACGTGCGGATTTGTGCGCAGAGTGGGTATTCTGTCGGACAGAGAGGGCGATTAATTGTAAAGCCGTTGCCCAACCAGAAACGTCATCGCAAATCCGGCTACTTTCAGCGGCTTCAATGGGCGAAGACAGACGGCAATCAAAAAACTGCTTGGCTTCCTGATGGGTAAACGCCAGTTGCTGGCTGCCTATTTCCAGCAGTTGGTCACGTACACGCAAATTGGCAATACCCAGTTGCGGAAGATTGCGCGACAAAACCACCAGGGTCAGATTTTCTGGTTGATGACGAATAAAGAAGCGCATTGACTCGTGAATCACTGGGTTAGTGATCAGATGATAATCGTCAATAACCAGGTAGAGCGGCTGGTGCCACTCTGCCAGTTCGATAAACAGTTGGGCAAAAAGTGAGGATAGACTGGCATATTGCCGCTTTTGCGCCATCACTTCACTGGCGGGGCAATGCCCGTTGGTGGCCTGTTGAATTGCGGCAATCAGGTAGCTGGCGAAACGTTCTTGCTGGTTATCGCCGTCATCCAGCGAGTACCAGCCCAAATCGTTTTTGCCTGCCGCCCATTGGGATATGAGCGTTGTCTTTCCGTAGCCCGCAGGACTTGTGATCAGCACCAGCCTGAAGTTGTTCGCGCCGGAAAGTTTAGCCAGCAGGCGCTCACGAACCACGGTATGGTCGAGTCGAACCGGACGACTTAATTTTGACGGAATCAGCATAGTTAATCACTTCACTGTGGAAATTGAGGAAATATTATTTTTTTTGCGCTTCGTAATTAATGGTTATAAGGTCGGCCAGAAATCTGTGCAATGCAAGCGATGACGGTTTTTTATGTGTCTGAATTTGCACTCTGTCACAATTCAAAACCTTTATTAATGGTTCACCTAAAAACTACGCTGATTCAGCGTAGATACTGGATCTTATGGTGTTTTCTCGTGGTTCAAAAGCGTTATTAAAGCAATGATGCTTCCTTAATTCATGATGAAAGGTCTATCTAAAAAGATGATCTTAATAAATCTATTAAGAATGAGATGAATCACGATTGGTATTTCATTACTGAAACTATTTCGCTGCTTTACTTAATTTATAGAGTGACATTCCGCTTTTTGATAATACGCAACGGCCCTTTCTTACTGTTAATAGTCAGTTTTTTGCGCCCTTTGGCACTGGGCCAGTGCTTTTGCAGTTGATTGCACTACCTTTAAGTGTTCGCGATCACATTTTCTTGCTCATCCCCGTCACTCCTCCCCGCCTAATCCCCAGTAGGATGAGGAAGGTCAACATGGAGCCTGGCAAACTAACGATAACGTTGTGTTTAATGTCTAAGAAAACTGGAACTCCTATGTCACAACCCATTTTTAATGAAAAGCAATTTCAGGAAGCCCTGTCACGTCAATGGCAGCGTTATGGTTTAACTTCTGCAGCTGAGATGACTCCTCGCCAGTGGTGGCAGGCAGTGAGTGAAGCGTTGGCGGAAATGCTGCGCGCCCAGCCTTTTGCCAAATCGACGGCGAATCAGCGCCATGTCAACTACATCTCAATGGAGTTTTTGATTGGTCGTCTGACGGGTAACAACCTGTTAAATCTCGGTTGGTATCAGGCTGTTCAGGATTCGCTGAAGTCTTATGACATCAACCTGACAGATTTGCTGGAAGAAGAGACTGACCCGGCGCTGGGCAACGGCGGTCTGGGCCGTCTGGCGGCATGTTTCCTCGACTCAATGGCGACCGTCGGACAGTCCGCAACAGGCTATGGTCTGAACTATCAATATGGTCTGTTCCGTCAGTCATTTGTTGACGGTCAACAAATGGAAGCGCCAGATGACTGGCATCGCGGTAACTATCCGTGGTTCAGCCATAATGAAGCGCTTGACGTGCAGGTTGGGATTGGTGGCAAGGTCACGAAAGACGGACGTTGGGAGCCCGCATTTACCATTACCGGCCAGGCGTGGGATTTACCTGTGTTGGGCTACCGAAATGGTGTGGCGCAGCCGCTGCGTTTATGGCAAGCGACACATGCGCATCCGTTTAACCTCACCAAATTCAACGACGGCGATTTCCTGCGTGCTGAACAACAGGGCATTGACGCTGAAAAACTGACTAAAGTGCTCTATCCAAACGACAATCATACTGCCGGTAAAAAACTGCGTCTGATGCAGCAATATTTCCAGTGTGCTTGTTCGGTTGCCGACATTCTGCGTCGTCACCATCTGGCGGGGCGTAAACTGCACGAGCTGGCAGATTACGAAGCCATTCAACTGAACGATACCCACCCGACTATCGCTATTCCAGAGCTGCTTCGTGTGTTAATCGATGAGCACCAGATGAGTTGGGATGACGCATGGGCAATCACCAGCAATACCTTTGCTTATACCAACCATACCCTAATGCCAGAAGCACTTGAGTGCTGGGATGAGAAACTGGTAAAAGCCCTGCTGCCACGCCATATGCAGCTAATCAACGAAATCAACAACCGCTTTAAGAAGCTGGTGGAAAAAACCTGGCCGGGCGATAAAGCGGTATGGGCGAAGCTGGCGGTGGTGCATGACAAACAAGTTCGCATGGCCAATATGTGCGTGGTAAGCGGCTTTGCGGTGAACGGTGTGGCGGCGTTGCACTCGGATCTGGTGGTGAAAGATCTGTTCCCGGAATATCACCAGCTATGGCCGAACAAATTCCATAACGTCACCAACGGTATTACTCCACGTCGTTGGATCAAACAGTGCAACCCGGCACTGGCGGATCTGTTGGATAAATCACTGAAAAAAGAGTGGGCTAACGATCTCGATCAACTGATTAATCTGGAAAAATTCGCTGATGACGCGAAATTCCGTCAGCAATATCGCGAGATCAAACAGGCGAATAAAGTTCGTCTGGCGGAGTTTGTGAAAGTTCGTACCGGTATTGAAATCAATCCTCAGGCGATTTTCGATATTCAGATCAAACGCCTGCACGAGTACAAACGCCAGCACCTGAATCTGCTGCATATTCTGGCGTTGTACAAAGAAATTCGTGAAAACCCGCAGGCTGATCGCGTACCGCGCGTCTTCCTCTTCGGCGCGAAAGCGGCACCGGGCTACTACCTGGCGAAGAATATTATCTTTGCGATCAACAAAGTGGCTGACGTGATCAACAACGATCCGCAGGTGGGCGACAAGCTGAAGGTTGTGTTCCTGCCAGATTATTGTGTATCTGCTGCGGAAATGCTGATCCCGGCGGCGGATATCTCCGAGCAGATCTCCACCGCAGGTAAAGAAGCTTCTGGTACTGGCAATATGAAACTGGCGCTTAACGGTGCGCTCACTGTCGGCACGCTGGATGGCGCAAACGTGGAGATCGCCGAGAAAGTCGGTGAAGAGAATATCTTTATCTTTGGTCATACTGTCGAGCAGGTTAAGGCGCTGAAAGCGAAGGGCTATGACCCGGTGAAATGGCGGAAGAAAGATAAGGTCCTTGATGCGGTATTGAAGGAGCTGGAAAGCGGCAAATATAGCGATGGCGATAAACACGCGTTTGACCAGATGCTGCATAGCCTCGGTAAGCAGGGCGGCGATCCGTATCTGGTAATGGCGGACTTTGCGGCTTATGTTGAAGCGCAAAAACGCGTGGATGTGCTGTACCGCGACCAGGAGGCCTGGACTCGTGCGGCGATCCTCAATACCGCCCGCTGCGGTATGTTCAGCTCGGATCGCTCAATCCGTGATTATCAGGCTCGTATCTGGCAGGCAAAACGCTAAGGAAGCGCGATGGAAAGCAAACGTCTGGATAAAGCCGCGTTGGCGGCGGGGATCAGCCCCAATTACATCAATGCCCACGGAAAACCGCAGTCGATTAGCGCCGAAACCAAACGGCGTTTGCTTGATGCGATGCATCAAAGTACCGCCACGAAAGTGGCGGTAACACCAGTGCCAAATGTCATGGTGTATACCGCCGGGAAAAAAATGCCAATGGCGGTAGAGGGCAGCGGCGAATTTAGCTGGTTGCTGACAACCGAAGAAGGTACGCAGTACAAAGGCCACGTGAGCGGTGGTAACGCGTTCAATCTACCGACTAAGCTGCCGGAAGGTTATCACACGCTGACGCTTACCCAGGATGAACAGCGTGCTCATTGTCGGGTGATTGTCGCCCCGAAACGCTGCTACGAACCGCAGGCATTGCTCAACAAGCAAAAGTTGTGGGGCGCCTGCGTTCAGCTTTATACGCTGCGCTCGGAAAAAAACTGGGGTATTGGGGATTTTGGCGATCTCAAAGCGATGCTGGTGGATGTGGCGAAACGTGGTGGAGCGTTTATCGGCCTGAATCCGATTCATGCGCTCTATCCGGCAAACCCGGAAAGCGCCAGCCCATATAGCCCGTCTTCTCGCCGCTGGCTGAACGTGATTTATATCGACGTCAACGCCGTTGAAGATTTTCAGCTTAGCGAAGAGGCGCAAACCTGGTGGCAGATGCCGACGACGCAGCAGACGCTGCAACAGGCGCGGGATGCCGACTGGGTCGATTACTCCACGGTTACCGCCTTAAAAATGACAGCATTGCGCATGGCGTGGAAAGGTTTCGCGCAACGTGATGATGAGCAGATGACCGCGTTTCGCCAGTTTGTTGCAGAGCAAGGCGACAGCCTGTTTTGGCAGGCAGCCTTTGATGCGCTACATGCCCAGCAAGTGAAAGAAGACGAAATGCGCTGGGGCTGGCCAGCATGGCCCGAGATGTATCAGAACGTGGATTCGCCAGAAGTGCGTCAGTTCTGCGAAGAACATCGCGATGACGTCGATTTTTATCTCTGGTTGCAGTGGCTGGCTTACAGCCAGTTTGCCGCCTGCTGGGAGATAAGCCAGGGCTATGAAATGCCGATTGGCTTGTATCGTGACCTGGCGGTTGGTGTAGCAGAAGGTGGGGCAGAAACCTGGTGCGACCGTGAACTGTATTGCCTGAAAGCGTCGGTTGGCGCGCCGCCGGATATCCTCGGCCCGCTGGGGCAGAACTGGGGATTGCCGCCGATGGACCCGCATATCATCACCGCGCGCGCCTATGAACCTTTTATCGAACTGCTGCGCGCCAATATGCAAAACTGCGGCGCATTACGAATTGACCATGTGATGTCGATGCTGCGTTTGTGGTGGATACCGTATGGCGAGACGGCGGATCAGGGGGCATATGTTCACTATCCGGTGGATGATCTGCTCTCGATTCTGGCACTTGAAAGTCAGCGCCATCGCTGCATGGTGATTGGCGAAGATCTCGGCACTGTACCAGTAGAGATTGTCGGTAAACTGCGCAGTAGCGGTGTTTACTCCTATAAAGTGCTCTATTTCGAAAGCGACCACGAGAAGACATTCCGCGCGCCGAAAGCGTACCCGGAGCAGTCGATGGCAGTTGCGGCGACACACGACCTGCCAACGCTTCGCGGTTACTGGGAGAGCGGTGATTTAACGCTGGGCAAAACGCTGGGGCTGTATCCGGATGAAGAGGTGCTGCGCGGTCTGTATCAGGATCGCGAACTGGCGAAGCAGGGGCTGCTGGATGCACTGCATAAATACGGTTGTCTGCCTAAACGCGCCGGGCATAAGGCGTCGCTGATGGCGATGACGCCGACGCTTAATCGTGGTTTGCAACGCTACATTGCCGACAGCAACAGCGCCATGTTAGGGCTACAGCCGGAAGACTGGCTGGATATGGCGGAACCGGTAAATATTCCTGGAACCAGCTACCAGTACAAAAACTGGCGACGCAAGCTTTCCGCAACGCTTGAGACGATGTTTGCCGATGATGGGGTGAACAAGTTGATTAAGGATCTGGACAAGCGGCGCAGGGCGGTAGCGAAGAAGAAGTAGAGTGCGGTTGATGCCGGATGCGACGCTTGACGCGTCTTATCCGGCCTACTAATTAATGCCGAATCGTAGGCCGGATAAGGCGTTCACGCCGCATCCGGCCATCAGTATTATCAAATCACCATATTCAGCAGCAGACAGCCTACCAGACCGCACACCGAGATAATGGTTTCCAGCATCGACCAGGATTTGATGGTCTCGCCGATAGTCAGGTTAAAGTACTCTTTGAACAGCCAGAAGCCCGGATCGTTCACGTGAGAGAAAATCACACTACCAGAACCAACCGCAATAACCATCAGCTCTGGGCTAACGCCTGTCGTTGCAATCAGCGGTGCCGCGATACCACCCGCAGTGATTGCCGCAACGGTTGCGGAACCCAGCGCGATACGCAGTACGGCAGCAATCGACCATGCCATCAGCAGCGGAGAAATGTTGGTTTCGTGCATCATGGAAGCAATGTATTTGTCCACGCCGCTGTCTACCAGCACCTGCTTGAACGCACCGCCACCGCCGATGATCAACAGCATCATCGCGATGATTTTGATGGAAGAAACCAGCGTGTCGTTAATCTGATCCATTGAACGGCCACGGTTCAGACCAAAGGTGAACATCGCAATCAGCACAGCAATCAGCGTTGCCATTACCGGGTCACCGAGGAACTCCGCCACCGGCAGGAAAGCGTGACCTTTCGGCAAGATCATTTCGGCAATCGCACGCATCGCCATCAGCACAACTGGCACCAGAGAAGTCCAGACGCTGACGCCAAAGCTCGGCATCTCTTCTTCACTGAAGGTTTTCGCGCTGTACAGACCTTCCGGGATTGGCTTATCGATACCTTTCAGCACGCGAGCGTAAACCGGACCAGCAAGAATAACGGTCGGGATTGCCAGAATGGTGCCGTACAGCAGGGTTTTACCCATGTCGGCCTGGAAGATGGTGGCAATCGCAGTCGGACCCGGATGCGGCGGCAGGAAACCGTGAGTAACAGACAGCGCAGCAGCCATCGGTACACCAACGTACAACAGTGGAATATTCGCCGCTGCAGCGATAGTGAACACCAGAGGCAGCATCAGTACGAAACCCACTTCATAGAACAGGGCAAAACCAACGGTGAAACCGGTCAGTACCACTGCCCACTGGATGTGCTTTTTACCAAATTTGGCAATCAGCGTGGTGGCGATACGTTGTGCACCACCGCAGTCTGCCAGCATTTTGCCCAGCATCGCGCCAAAACCCATGATCAGGGCAAGGCTGCCGAGCGTACCGCCGACACCGGCTTTGATAGAGCCAATAACTTTATCCAGTGGCATACCTTGCATTAATCCAACAGCAAGCGCCACCAGGACGAGAGCGATGAAACCGTTCATTTTGAAGCGGATCATCAGGAGTAATAACAAGATTACACCGATAGCAACAATGACTAATGGCATGATTTACCTGGCCTTTCATTTGTTATGGGTAACGTCAGGCTTCTGACGATAAATTCTGATCGTCCCAACTGGGAACAGAGATATAACAGCACCATGGCTGACGACTTCTAAAACTAATTAGTGTAGTCAGATGTTATGAGTGTGTTTGGTGCCCATGCAAATGATACGGGTAACATTGTGTGCTTGAGAATCACCAGAGCGGGGTAAATTTAAATTATGAGAGGTTGGTCATATTATCGCGGGGAAACGAAGGGATGGATTTGCCGAGCCAATGTAGAGCCAATGCCTGGCAGACGGCCCGATAAGGCGCTTTAGCGTCGCATCGGGCTATCTACAAAAGAGGGGATAACTTAGTAGTAAGAGTGCTCGCCGCGCTGGTGTTCGGTGAGATCGCGTACACCTTTCAGCTCCGGGAATTCGTTCAGCAGCTGCTTCTCGATCCCTTCTTTCAGCGTCACATCGACCATAGAACAACCGTTACAGCCGCCGCCGAATTGCAGAATGGCGTAACCGTCTTCGGTGATTTCCATCAGCGAAACGCGACCACCGTGACCGGCAAGTTGCGGGTTGATCTGCGATTGCAGCATATACTCCACACGCTCCATCAGCGGCGCATCGTCAGCCACTTTACGCATTTTGGCGTTCGGGGCTTTCAGTGTTAACTGGGAACCCAACTGGTCGGTAACAAAGTCGATCTCTGCATCTTCCAGGTATGGCGCGCTTAACTCATCAACATACGCAGTCAGCAGGTCAAATTTCAGGGCGGTGTCGGTGGCTTCCACAGCGTCCGGCGGACAATAAGAAACGCCACATTCAGCGTTAGGCGTGCCAGGGTTAATCACAAATACGCGGATTTGTGTCCCTTCTTCCTGGTTTGCCAGCAGTTTGGCAAAGTGCGCTTGTGCAGCATCGGAAATACGGATCATAGTAATGGCCTAATAGTTGACTATTTTAGTTGGTTATAATACGCCCATCATCGAGGCTCTACAAGGTTCGACAAAGGCACCAGACCTGGACTGTCGCCGCACCATTGCGTAAAAGCAGCTGCGCAATCTCTGCGACGGTACTTCCGGTGGTAACGACATCATCCACAATCACCATATGGCGACCTTGCACAGGCAATTCAAGGCGAAAAGCATTTTTCAGGTTGAGCTTGCGCAGCCGGGCACTGAGAAAATGCTGGATAGCGGTGGCCCGTGTTCGTACGACGGCTTCGCTATCCCACTGGCAGTGCAACCAGCGTGATAACGGCTGACACAGCAAATCGCTCTGATTAAATCCCCGACGCCAGTGACGCCGCTGCCATAACGGAACGCTGATGATGCGATCCGGCAGTTGTAATCCGGTAGTCCGACGGGCGTGTAAGACTTCCAATAGTAACAGACGTGCCAGGGCGCTGGCGATTTCGCTGCGCCGGGAAAACTTAAGCTGGTGGATGAGCGGACTTAATGGCGGCGCATAGTTGGCGACCGTGACCAGTCTTTGCCAGGGCGGCGGTTTTTGCAGGCAGCGGCCGCAAGGAAGATGTGAGTGTGTGGCAGGTAATCCACATTGTGGGCATAACGTTTTATCTGTACGGGCGGCGCGTGAACAGACCGAACAAATCCCCCAATGACCTAACGCCAGCGGCATTCGGCATAGCCAGCATAATCCCGGTACTGTTAGCATATGTTCATCCTTGTAAGTCAAAAGAGAACAATAGCGGATGAATAACATCTGGTGGCAGACCAAAGGTCAGGGGAATGTTCATCTTGTGCTGCTGCACGGATGGGGACTGAATGCCGAAGTGTGGCGTTGCATTGACGAGGAACTTAGCTCGCATTTTACGCTGCACCTTGTTGACCTGCCCGGCTTCGGGCGTAGCCGGGGATTTGGTGCGATGTCGCTTGCTGAGATGGCAGAAGTCGTGCTGCGACAGGCACCAGATAAGGCCATCTGGCTGGGCTGGAGTCTCGGCGGGCTGGTGGCAAGCCAGATTACGTTAACCCATCCCGAGCGTGTTCAGGCGTTGGTTACCGTGGCATCGTCACCGTGTTTCAGTGCTCGTGACGGCTGGCCTGGGATAAAACCGGACGTGCTGGCAGGTTTCCAGCAGCAACTGAGTGAAGATTTTCAGCGCACAGTAGAACGGTTCCTTGCGTTACAAACCATGGGTACAGAAACGGCACGCCAGGATGCGCGAGCGCTGAAGAAAACCGTTCTGGCGTTACCGATGCCGGAGGTTGACGTGCTTAATGGTGGGCTGGAAATTCTGAAAACGGTCGATCTCCGTCAGCTGTTGCAAAACGTACCTATGCCGTTTTTGCGATTGTATGGCTATCTCGACGGTCTGGTGCCGCGCAAAGTGGTGCCGATGCTGGATGAAGCCTGGCCGCACAGCGAGTCGTACATTTTCGCCAAAGCGGCCCATGCGCCGTTTATTTCGCATCCGGATGAGTTTTGTCACCTGCTGGTGGCATTGAAGCAGAGGGTGTAGGCAGGAAGTGAGGGTTACTGTTGTGGGTCGATTATATTCACCAGTTTACCGATCACCTCACTAATCAATGCTTCATCGGCAACAGTATGAAATTTAGCGCCACGGGCAATAAGATCGACGGCTTTCAGCTGGTGACAAAGCACAACGCCATGCAGGTTACCGGTTTGCGTATCATGGGGGAGGACGTTCACCGTCACCCCTGTGGAACGTGCTGCATTTGCCTCTGTTGAAATCGGACAGCACATAGCAACTTTTAAAACATTGTTGAGTTCTTTGTCTGTTACCACAATGCAATAATGTGGCCCCCGAAGTTCATGCCCGGCAACCGGATCAGGGTTAAAATACCAGATCTCACCACGATGTGGCGTCCGTGCCTTTACCATGCTTCATTACCTTTTTTCCCTTCAGCCCATCCTTCTGTGGACTGATTTAGCTCCGTAATTTCGCTTTCATCGATCTGGCTCAACAACTGCGCGACGGTAAGACGCCCACGTGGTTTGTGCTCTGTTGCGCGCAAATTAACGCTATCGCCTTTTTTCTCCACGGTAAGCTCTGTGCCCGGTGACCAGCCAAGATCGGTGGCAAGATCTCGTGGGATAGTAACGATCATGGCTCCTCCTTGTTGCCGTAATTTCACTGTCTGCATATCAGTTCCTAAGTGCTACTTTGTGTTACACGTAAGATAGCACAAAGTAGCACTTAAGCAGGGGATAGTGTCTACTGACTCGCCGCAGCCAACTCTTCTTCTGACAGCCCGGTAAATCGTATGATGTCCGCAAGAGGGACACCGGATTCAAGCATTATTTTGGCTATATGCAGGGCTTTGGATTGTTCCCCTTCCTGCCGCAATCTTTCCGCAATAGTCATTAAACTCTCCTTGTGTTTCGGTGAACGTTCGGCAACACCGTCGATAAAATCGTTAAAACGCACCGCATCGCCGGTTTGCAATATGTAATTAAACAGCCCTTTGATTTGTCTGTCATTAGCGTATCCACTACTTAATAAGCAGGCCATTTGCTCTACCAGCCCCATCAGGTCGCGTTGACGAATATGTTTTTGAATTAACTCCAGCAGCGCCATGCGTCGGTGCTGCATGATTTCATCATCAGGCATGACGGTGACATCAATCAGCGGAAATGCAGAGGCGTAGAGCTGCCTTGCCAGGTTGGGATCGGCGAAACAATCCAGCCAACATAGCGAATAGGGATAGGGGCTTTCAATGCCGTGGTAAAACAACAACGGCACCACCATCGGCAACGTTTTGTATCCGGCATCAAGGTGGTTTTGCATTGCGGCAATGGCGTAGCGCATCATGCGAAATGCGATCAGTTTGTTTGAGGTACTTTGATGTTCAATCAGGCAATAGATGTATCCTGGTCCTTGCTCGGTTTTCACCGACCACAGCACGTCGGAGTAGCTTTCACGCAGATCGTCATCAATAAAACTGCTCGACTCCAGCTTGAGGGTTTTCATATCACAGAGCGCGTGAATGGGGGCCGGTAAATGGAACGCAAGAAAATCGCGTGCCGTGTCCGGTTGGCGTAAAAAGAGTTTGAACAGTGCATCGTGTGGGGTGGAACTCTGCTTTTTGCTCATGGCGTTCCTTCACCTGTTGTTTGAATGCCGCGACTCTACGCGCCACTCCACACCTGTGCATTAGCCAGTTTTCATCCTTGCGAGACACTTTCAGAGGAACTTCCGTCGTGCTGCAAGAATTGCATTTTTATGGAAAGCCGCACGCAAAAAAGCCCGGATGCAAATGCATACCGGGCTTTTCAAAACAGGCGATGGAGTATGGTTAACGCAGCGCCCACCACTCGCGCAGACAGGCTTTTCCTTCCGGGCAGCTTTTACAACTGCCAGAGAGGCAGCCGTCAGGTTCTTCCTGAATCCGCACGGCTTTGCCCATACTTTCCAGCTGTTGCAGCATGGCGTTAATCATTGGCTGCGGAGTGTTCAATGTCTGGCTTATCTGGGCCGCTTCCATACGGCCCCGTAATGCCAGCAAATCGCGTACCTGAATAAGTGAAGCCATTAATGGCAATCACCGGTGGTGCTGGCTGCGCAGCAACTGCTTACCGATTTGCGCGTTGCCAGCAGTTCGATATCCACCCGGCTACGCGCGCGGCGCAGCAAACCGATAACCACGATGTTAAACAGGATAACCGCCAGAATGCATACCAGACTGTAGGTTGGATGCTGGCTGTAGCTGGCGACTTGATAGAACAATGTTGCCAGCGAGTAAGCGATATTCAGCCCCCACAGGATGGAGAAGCCCATCCATCCACGGCTTGATTCACGCGCGATGGCTCCCATCACCGAGATGCACGGTACATACAGCAGGACGAAAATCAGGTAGCTGTATGCGGCAGCTGCGCTACCGAATTTCTGATCCATCACGCCCATCGCTCCGGTACCCATTTCGCCGTCGCCTTTGCTTGCTTCAATCGGGTTCATCAGTACGCTAAGGCTGAAGGTGTCTTTCAGGCTCTGCCAGGTTTCATCTACCGCGCTGAACAGCTCTTCACCGAGGTTAAATTCTGCCGGATTGAACTCTTCGTCCTGAATATTTTCTGCGGTGTAGAGGGTGTTGAGCGTACCCACCACCACTTCTTTCGCCATTGCGCCCGTGAACAGGCCAACCGTTGCCTGCCAGTTATCTTCATGTACGCCAATCGGCTTGAAGACCGGAGTGATCACACGGCTGACGGAAGCCAGCGCCGAGTCGTTGATGTTATCGACGATTTTCCCGCTCAACGAGAAGCTGTTGAAGGCGCTCAGGAAAATGCTGACGATGATGATCACTTTACCTGCGCGCATCACGAAGCCTTTCAGACGCTGCCAGGTCTGGATAATCAGACTCTTAACGTGTGGTACGTGATAGACCGGCAGCTCCATGACGAACGGCGTCGCTTCACCGCGCATGATGGTGTACTTGAGCATCAGGCCAGTCAGCACCGCCATCACGATACCCAGCATATACAGCGAGAAGACCGCCAGCGCGCCGTTCTGCCCGAAGAAGGCAGCCGCAAATACTGCGAAGATAGCCAGACGTGCGCCGCAGGACATAAACGGTGCCATCATAATGGTCATCAGGCGTTCACGCGGAGCATCAAGAGTTCGCGCGCCCATTACCGACGGTACGTTACAACCGAAACCAACGATCAGCGGTACAAAGGATTTCCCCGGCAAGCCCAGCGCCTGCATCAGACGGTCCATCACAAACGCCGCACGCGCCATATAACCGGAGTCCTCGAGGAAGGAGAGGAACAGGTACATCATGCCGATCTGCGGCACCAGTGGCAGCACGGTGTTAATACCGCCGCCCAGACCCTGGGCGAGGAAGATAGTCAGCCAGTCCGGGAAGTGGAGCGTGTAGCCAATCCATTGAATACCATGCACAAATAGCGCCACGGAGCCGACGTCAAACAGCGGCTGTAACGCCCCGCCGATGTTGATAGCCAGCAGGAACATCAGGTACATCACAAAGAGGAAAATTGGCAGACCGAGGAAACGGTTGAGCACGATTTTATCTACCGCAGTGGTGAAACGGCTGGGTTCTGCCGTCAGCGTGTTGCTTACCACATCGCAGATAGCAGCAATACACTGGTAACGCGCATCGGCAATATGCAGTGCCGGATCGTCCATCTCATTACGCAGACGGGCAAGGGCGGCATCCAGATGCTGCGACGCTTCACCGGCGTAGGCGCGGCTGTAAATATCGCCTTCCAGCATTTGCAGGCCCAGCCAGCGACGTTGTTTCAGCGGGATGTCGGACGGCATCACTTTCGCCAGCGAGTCGGCTTCATTGATTAGCGGCTGGGCGTAATGCACCAGTTCTACATTGTCGTTGGCTTTGTAGCGGTCAATCGCCAGTTTCAGAGCTTCGATACCGCGACCACGCGTGGAAACCAGTGGAACTACCGGGCAGCCAAGACGCGCCGACAGCGCATCAATTTCGATGCGAATATTTTGTTTCTCGGCAATGTCGAGCATGTTCAGCGCCACGATGCAGGGAATGCCGAGTTCCAGCAGCTGTAGCGTCAGGTACAGGTTACGCTCAAGGTTAGACGCATCTACCACGTTAATCAGCAGATCGGCGTCGCCACTCAAAATGTAGTGGCAGGCGATTTGCTCGTCCAACGACGTCTGCGATGAAATAGTAGTCAGAGAATAAGTACCGGGCAGATCCACCAGCGTGACCTGATGATCGGTGGTGGAAAACTGACCCTCTTTACGTTCGACGGTAACGCCAGCCCAGTTACCTACACGCTGACGTGCGCCAGTGAGCTGGTTAAATAAGGTTGTCTTGCCAGAATTTGGATTACCAATTAAGCCAATGGTTAATTTTTTCATTGTTGTTATCACCGTATTAACAGGAAACCGCTTCCACTTCTAATAAGGCCAGATCTTTTTTGCGTAATACCAGGCTTACACGACGGGTTTCGATATGAATGGGGTCGCCGAGTGGAGCGACGCGCACCACATTAAAAGAGGAGCCAGGTAACATGCCAAGAGAAAGCAGTTTTTGGCGATATGCCGGGCTGATTTCACGGGAAAAGCCAGTGATTTTCCACGCAGTATCTGGAGTGTATTGCATAGGTGCCTACTTGTTTCTCATTAACTGGATAACTACCTCATGGGGCGTTTGACAGCGACATGAGACCAGATGATTTGCCAACGAAGGAGAGATTAAATAATCAACAGTACAATGATAATGAGAATGGTTTCTATCAGCAATACTTAAAATGTGTGCGAATGTTGGTTTAGATAATAATCTCACTCAATGTTGATGTGGCTCAAGGTTATATCGCAGCCAAAATATAATTCGAATGACGAATTATTAGGGCGGGTTAATGTTTAATTAAGGTTTTGGTTGTTAATGAGGTGATAAATATTAGG
Organism: Escherichia sp. E3659; assembly: GCF_005781135.1. Taxonomy (NCBI): domain Bacteria; kingdom Pseudomonadati; phylum Pseudomonadota; class Gammaproteobacteria; order Enterobacterales; family Enterobacteriaceae; genus Escherichia; species Escherichia sp. E3659. The sequence goes on from NZ_VATQ01000027.1 coordinate 156,040, forward strand.
GGATGTATTGTGGGATTGGCTGTGGAATAACAATGCCGGAGAATATCTCCGGCATATTTATGTCAGGCAAGGCGTTCGTTGCCAGATGCGGCGTGAACGCCTTATCTGGCCTACGATTTCGTGCAAATTTGAACCGTAGGCCAATTAGGGTGTTTAACGCTTTTTACCCATTGCTGCCGCCAGCGCATCCATCATCGCGCTATTACCGGCAGGCTGCGCTTCACGCCCACGCGGTTTGGCTGCCGGGCGGTTGTTTTGCGGGCGATCGTTACCGCCGCCGCGACGAGCGTTGGTTTCGCCAGGCTGCTCGTCCAGACGCATGGTCAGGGCGATACGTTTACGCTGAAGATCCACTTCCAGCACTTTCACCTTCACAATGTCGCCTGCTTTCACCACGGTATGCGGATCTTCCACAAACTTGTTCGACAAAGAAGAGATGTGAACCAGGCCGTCCTGATGTACGCCGATATCAACAAAAGCACCAAAGTTGGTGACGTTGGTCACCGCGCCTTCGAGGATCATACCCGGTTGCAGGTCGTTCATTGTCTCGACGCCATCGGCAAACTGAGCGGTTTTAAATTCCGGACGCGGATCGCGACCCGGTTTTTCCAGCTCTTTGATGATGTCGGTTACCGTCGGCACACCGAATTTCTCATCGGTAAAATCAGACGCTTTCAGGTTACGCAGTTCGCTGCTGTTACCCATCAGATCTTTCAGCGCCTGCTGCGTTGCTGCCAGAATGCGTTCCACCACCGGATAGGCTTCCGGGTGAACGGTAGACGCGTCCAGCGGGTTATCGCCGTGGTTAATGCGCAAGAAGCCCGCACACTGCTCGAAGGCTTTCGGCCCCAGACGGCTCACTTTTAACAGTTGCTGACGATTCTGGAACTGGCCGTTCTCATCGCGCCAGGCCACGATGTTTTGCGCCATCATGCGCGTCAGGCCCGCCACGCGAGTTAACAGCGGAACGGAAGCAGTGTTGAGATCGACGCCAACGGCGTTTACGCAGTCTTCCACCACTGCGTCCAGTTTGCGGGCCAGCTGCGTCTGGCTGACGTCATGCTGATACTGACCCACGCCGATAGATTTCGGATCAATTTTCACCAGCTCCGCCAGCGGATCCTGCAAACGACGGGCGATAGACACCGCGCCACGCAGCGAAACGTCGAGATCCGGGAACTCCTGTGCTGCCAGCTCGGAAGCCGAGTAAACCGACGCGCCTGCTTCGCTGACGATCACTTTCTGCGCGGTCACTTTCGGGAACTGCTTCTGCACGTCGAGATAGAAACGCTCAGTTTCGCGGGAAGCTGTACCGTTGCCGATCGCCACCAGTTCAACATTATGTTTTTCACATAGGGCGGCAACGGCCATCGCCGCCTTTGCGGCCTGTCCGGTGTGCGGATAAATGGTATCGGTTGCCACCAGTTTGCCCGTTGCGTCGACCACCGCTACTTTTACCCCGGTACGCAGACCCGGATCGAGGCCCATCGTCGCGCGCAGCCCGGCAGGGGCCGTCATCAGCAGATCGTGCAGGTTACGGGCAAAGACGTTGATTGCTTCATCTTCCGCACGTTCGCGCACGGTGCCCATCAGTTCGGTTTCCAGATGCATCAGCACCTTGATGCGCCACGTCCAGCTCACCACGCCTTTGCGCCAGCTATCCGCCGGGGCATTGTTCAGGCGCAGGCCGAGATGATCCATGATGATTTGCTCGCAATAGCTCTCTTTTGGCGGCTCGTCGAACTGCGGATCGGCATTCAGCGAAAGCTGGAGTATGCCTTCGTTACGCCCACGGAACATCGCCAGCGCACGGTGCGAAGGCACCGTTGACAGCGGTTCGTGATGATCGAAATAGTCGCGGAATTTCGCCCCTTCCTCTTCTTTACCGCTCACCACCGTAGAAACCAAATGCGCGTTTTTCCACAGATAATCACGCACTTTTGCCAGCAGCGCGGCATCTTCGGCAAAGCGTTCCATCAGGATATAACGCGCGCCGTCCAGCGCGGCTTTGGTATCTGCCACGCCTTTATCGGCATCAACATATTGTGCAGCGGCGACTTCTGGCGTGTGTGACGGATCGCTCCACAGCAGGTCAGCCAGTGGCTCAAGACCTGCTTCAATGGCGATTTGCCCGCGGGTACGACGTTTAGGTTTGTAAGGCAGGTAGAGGTCTTCGAGTTCGGTTTTGCTCAAGGTAGCGTTAATGGCATTCGCCAGCTCGTCGGTGAGTTTACCTTGCTCAGAAATGGACTTGAGAATAGCCTGACGTCTCTCTTCCAGCTCGCGCAGATATCCCAGACGTGTTTCCAGATTACGCAGCTGCGTGTCATCCAGACCGCCGGTGATTTCCTTACGATAACGTGCGATAAACGGCACGGTATTCCCTTCGTCAAGCAGGCGAACGGCAGCGTCAACCTGTTCCGGGCGCGCCTGAATTTCACCCGCAATAATGCGGCAGAACGAATCATTCATCATGGTTTGAGTTCATCTTTTCGGATCAAAAATCAGGGGATAGTTATACGGACTGGCTGGCAAAAATGCCAGCCATCGGCAGGAGGTTAAGACTCTTCCTTACGGTTTCACGTACTCGATAGCATTAACATACCAGCTCGCTTCCCCGGCAGGGGTATTCACCACCGCCAGATCGCCGACTTCTTTTTTCAGCAATGCGCGGGCCATCGGGGAATCGATAGAGATGTAGTCTTTACGGCCAAAGATTTCATCATAGCCGACGATACGGAAACGGTGAGTCACGCCATCGTCGTTTTCAATCTCTACCCACGCGCCAAAGAAAACTTTGCCTTCCTGCTGGGGCGAGTAATCGACGATTTTGAGATTTTCCATGCATTTAGTGAGATAGCGCACACGACGGTCGATTTCACGCAGGCGCTTTTTATTATACTGATAGTCAGCATTTTCGCTGCGGTCGCCCAGACTTGCGGCCCAGGTCACCTTCTTTGTGACTTCCGGGCGCTCTTCACGCCAGAGATAATTTAGCTCTTGTTTGAGTTTTTCATACCCTTCCCGGGTAACCAGGGGCGTTTTCATCTCGTTGATTCCCTTTGTCTGTTTGATAATGCGCACATTGGGTATAACGTGATCATATCAACAGAATCAATAATGTTTCGCTGAATAAATTGTATACTTAAGCCGCTGTTTAATATGCTTTGTAACAATTTAGGCTGAAATTCATACCAGATTTAGCTGGTGACGAACGTGAGCTTTTTTAAGAATACACGCTTACAAATTGTTGCGAACCTTTGGGAGTACAAACAATGCAAGAGAACTACAAGATTCTGGTGGTCGATGACGACATGCGCTTGCGTGCGCTGCTGGAGCGTTATCTCACCGAACAAGGCTTCCAGGTTCGAAGCGTCGCTAATGCAGAACAGATGGATCGCCTGCTGACTCGTGAATCTTTCCATCTTATGGTACTGGATTTGATGTTACCTGGTGAAGATGGTTTGTCGATTTGCCGACGTCTTCGTAGCCAGAGTAACCCGATGCCGATCATTATGGTAACGGCGAAAGGGGAAGAAGTTGACCGTATCGTTGGCCTGGAAATTGGTGCTGACGATTACATTCCAAAACCGTTTAACCCGCGTGAATTGCTGGCCCGCATCCGTGCGGTGCTGCGTCGTCAGGCGAATGAACTGCCGGGCGCGCCGTCACAGGAAGAAGCTGTGATTGCTTTCGGTAAGTTCAAACTTAACTTGGGGACGCGTGAAATGTTCCGCGAAGATGAACCGATGCCGCTGACCAGCGGTGAATTTGCGGTCCTGAAGGCGCTGGTCAGCCATCCGCGTGAGCCGCTCTCCCGCGATAAGCTGATGAACCTTGCCCGTGGCCGTGAATATTCCGCAATGGAACGTTCCATCGACGTGCAGATCTCTCGTCTGCGCCGCATGGTGGAAGAAGATCCGGCACATCCGCGTTACATTCAGACCGTCTGGGGTCTGGGCTACGTTTTCGTGCCGGACGGTTCTAAAGCATGAGGCGATTGCGCTTCTCGCCACGAAGTTCATTTGCCCGCACGTTATTGCTCATCGTCACCTTGCTGTTTGTCAGCCTGGTGACGACTTATCTGGTGGTGCTGAACTTCGCGATTTTGCCGAGCCTCCAGCAGTTTAATAAAGTCCTCGCGTACGAAGTGCGTATGTTGATGACCGACAAACTGCAACTGGAGGACGGCACGCAGTTGGTTGTGCCTCCCGCTTTTCGTCGGGAGATCTACCGTGAGCTGGGGATCTCTCTCTACTCCAACGAAGCTGCCGAAGAGGCCGGGCTGCGTTGGGCGCAACACTATGAATTCTTAAGCCATCAGATGGCGCAGCAGCTGGGCGGTCCGACGGAAGTCCGCGTCGAGGTTAACAAAAGCTCGCCTGTTGTCTGGCTGAAAACCTGGCTGTCGCCCAATATCTGGGTACGCGTGCCGCTGACCGAAATTCATCAGGGCGATTTCTCCCCGCTGTTCCGCTATACGCTGGCGATTATGCTGATGGCGATTGGCGGGGCGTGGCTGTTTATTCGTATTCAGAACCGACCGTTGGTCGATCTCGAACATGCTGCTTTGCAGGTCGGTAAAGGGATTATTCCGCCGCCGCTGCGTGAATATGGCGCTTCGGAGGTGCGTTCGGTTACCCGCGCCTTCAACCATATGGCGGCTGGTGTTAAGCAACTGGCGGATGACCGAACTTTGCTGATGGCGGGGGTAAGCCACGACTTGCGTACGCCGCTGACGCGTATTCGCCTGGCGACCGAGATGATGAGCGAGCAGGATGGCTACCTGGCAGAATCGATCAACAAAGATATCGAAGAGTGCAACGCCATCATTGAGCAGTTTATCGACTACCTGCGTACTGGTCAGGAGATGCCAATGGAACTGGCGGATCTTAATGCGGTGCTTGGTGAGGTGATTGCCGCGGAAAGTGGCTATGAGCGTGAAATTGATACCGCGCTTTATCCTGGCTGCATAGAAGTGAAAATGCATCCGCTGTCAATCAAACGTGCGGTGGCGAATATGGTGGTGAACGCTGCCCGCTATGGCAATGGTTGGATCAAAGTCAGCAGCGGAACGGAGCCGAATCGCGCCTGGTTCCAGGTGGAAGACGACGGTCCGGGTATCGAGCCTGAACAGCGTAAGCATCTGTTCCAGCCTTTTGTCCGCGGCGACAGTGCGCGCACCATTAGTGGCACGGGACTAGGCCTGGCGATTGTGCAGCGTATCGTGGATAACCATAACGGGATGCTGGAGCTTGGCACCAGCGAGCGGGGCGGGCTTTCCATTCGCGCCTGGCTGCCATTACCGGTAACGCGGGCGCAGGGCACGACAAAAGAAGGGTAAATAAACGGGAGGCGAAGGTGCCTCCCGTTTTTAGATTGTTTTCAATTGATTGATAATGAAAGGATTCGCTTGCAAAAGCAGGAGCAATTTTCGAGGTGCTCCGGTAGGTTGACGGCGTTTGGTTTCCCAGCTTTTTACCAGGTCGTAACTCACCCCCACGGCGACAGCGAAATCTTGCTGACGTAAGCCAGTTGCTTCACGGATCGCTTTTACATCGATTTCGCTAAAAGTATGGACGTGTTCTGGCTCAGGCGTTTTTTCACCCTTTTCGATGCGTACCATTTCTTCTGCGCTGGCAAGAAGATCAGCAAATAATTCGTCTTTCATCTATTTCCAATGCCTCCGTTGGCGTTGCGGCCGTGATGGGATTTGTTGAGCTTCAACATTAAAGCAGCTTTTCGGACAATAGTTTCAATGCCTTTCTTTGTTCTTCTGTTAAATCATCCTGTTCATTTTTAGGATAAATCAATGCCAGATAAATTCGGCCATTGCGTGTCACGTTGTAATAAATTATCCGAATGCCGCCCCGTTTCCCCATTCCAGAACGGTTCCAGCGAATTTTTCTGAAACTGCCTGTGCCCGCGATAATGTCACCGGCAGATGGATCTTGAATGAGTAGTTCCTGAAAAGCCCGGAACTCATCATCAGGCAACAATAGCTGGCGGCGTTTGCTAAATCCTTGTAGTTCAATAAACGTGAACATAGTGCATCCTGCGGTCTATTGATAATTATAAGTGTACCGTGTACATATTGGTAGCCAATTAGATATAAAAAAACCCCTTATCCGTTTGGATAAGGGGTCAGTGAAATATTAACCGATTACAGCTTAGGACCAGCTGCTACCAGCGCGGCACCTGCAGGGGTGTCGGTGTATTTATCGAAGTTGTCGATAAACAGTTTCGCCAGCGTTTCAGCTTTTTCCTGCCACTGTTCCGGGGAAGCGTAGGTGTTACGCGGATCGAGGATCTTCGTATCAACACCCGGCAGCTCGGTCGGGATCGCCAGGTTAAACATCGGCAGAGTGAAGGTTTCTGCGTTATCCAGCGAACCGTTGAGGATGGCGTCGATAATGGCGCGGGTATCTTTAATGGAGATACGTTTGCCAGTGCCGTTCCAGCCAGTGTTAACCAGATATGCCTGCGCGCCCGCTGCCTGCATACGTTTTACCAGCACTTCTGCGTACTGAGTTGGGTGCAGCGACAGGAACGCCGCGCCGAAGCAGGCAGAGAAGGTTGGCGTCGGTTCGGTGATGCCACGCTCTGTACCAGCCAGTTTGGCGGTGAAGCCTGAGAGGAAGTGGTACTGAGTTTGATCGGCAGTCAGGCGAGAAACCGGTGGCAGTACGCCAAAAGCATCTGCGGTCAGGAAGATAACTTTAGTCGCGTGGCCCGCTTTGGAAACTGGCTTAACGATGTTATCGATGTGATAGATCGGATAAGAAACGCGGGTGTTCTCGGTTTTTGAACCATCATCAAAGTCGATGGTGCCATCTTCACGTACAGTGACGTTTTCCAGCAGTGCATCGCGACGGATAGCGCCATAGATTTCTGGCTCTGCTTCTTTCGACAGTTTAATGGTTTTCGCGTAGCAGCCGCCTTCGAAGTTAAACACACCGTCATCGTCCCAACCGTGCTCGTCATCGCCAATCAGACGACGTTTCGGGTCGGTGGAAAGGGTTGTTTTACCGGTGCCGGAAAGGCCGAAGAACACCGCAACATCGCCTTTCTCGCCAACGTTGGCGGAGCAGTGCATAGAAGCGATACCTTTCAGCGGCAGCAGGTAGTTCATCATTGAGAACATCCCTTTCTTCATTTCGCCGCCGTACCAGGTGCCACCAATCAGCTGCATGCGCTCGGTGAGGTTAAACGCCACGAAGTTTTCAGAGTTCAGACCCTGTTCTTTCCACTGCGGGTTGGTGCACTTCGCGCCGTTCATGACGATAAAGTCAGGTTTGAAACCTTCCAGCTCTTCATCACTCGGGCGAATAAACATGTTCTTGACGAAATGCGCCTGCCAGGCCACTTCGGTGATGAAACGGACGGAAAGACGAGTATCCGGGTTAGCGCCACAGAAAGCATCAACCACGAACAGGCGTTTGCCGGAAAGCTGTTTGGTCACCAGGCCTTTCAGATGCTGCCAGGTTTCCGGAGAGAGAGGTTTGTTGTCGTTCTTACCTTTGCCTTTGTCTGCCCACCAGAAAGTATCGCGAGTGGTATCGTCACGGACGATATACTTATCTTTTGGTGAACGCCCGGTGAAGATCCCGGTATCCACGGCAACGGCACCCAGATTAGTTAACACCCCGCGCTCATAACCTGTCAGGCTCGGATCGAGCTCTTCCTGATACAGTAGGTCGTAGCTTGGGTTGTAAACGATATCATGAACGTCACTGATACCATAAGCCTCGAGTTCTTGCGGGGTCAAACCATTGTTAACGCGCATTTCACTGCTCCTTAGCCAATATGTATTGCCTGAATAGTAAAGTCTTTTTGGGGGTGTTAACCGCGACAAGGCTCATAGATTTACGCATCTGGAGAAATTCATATTTGACAAAAAACTCCGTGATTCCTGTCACGAAACGGTTGCTATTATCGCAGAAATGGCATTCCAGGTGTGGAAAATGTTCCTAAAAGGTTAAAAGTTAGTTTAATTGGCCATTATAATGTGAGTTAAATCTCATTCCTGATTGAAATTTATGCAAAATCAATCAGTAAAGTATCGATTCACCACCGCAAAATTTTTTGTAAATTTTTCTTAAAATAAATATTAGTACTGCCTGAATGCAATAATTAACCTTCCTTTTGATTCCGGATCACGAACATGGATAACGTTGAACTGTCACCTGAAACACGGTGGGGAATGGTCGCCACTGGATTAATCCAGGGGCTGGTTTGCTATTTTCTGATAACCTGGCTGGCTGTGGACAATAACAACTGGCTTGTTTACGGCATTCCTGCGACCGTGGCGCTTTCATCCGTTTTGTTATTCACCGTGGAATCCTTCAAACAGAAGCGTTTGTGGGGGTGGCTGGCGCTGGTATTTATTGCCACGCTGGCGATGAGCGGCTGGCTGAAATGGCAAATTGATGGCATGAGTCCCTGGCGAGCGGACCAGGAACTCTGGGAATTTGGTTGTTATCTGCTGTTAATGGCGATGTTGTTATTGCCCTGGATACAACTGAATTTGCACGACAGAAAAGAGCAAACGAACTATAGCTTTTTTTACCAGTCAGCGTGGCATAACGCTCTAATATTGATGGTGATTTTGATCACTAATGGTCTGACATGGCTGGTACTTTTACTGTGGAGTGAGTTATTTAAACTTGTTGGCATCACGTTTTTCAGTACCCTCTTTTTTTCAACCGACTGGTTTATTTATCTTACGCTGGGCCTGGTTACCGCGCTGGCAGTCATTCTTGCGCGGACTCAATCGCGGTTAATCGCCTCTATTCAAAAGCTCTTCACGTTAATCGCCACAGGTTTGCTACCACTGGTTTCACTGCTGACGCTGCTGTTTATTATCACTTTACCCTTTGCTGGTTTGAATGCGATTTCCCGCCACATCTCCGCCGCTGGGCTGCTTTTAACTCTGGCCTTTTTGCAGTTGCTCTTAATGGCCATTGTCCGCGATCCGCGAAAAGCATCGCTTCCCTGGACTGGCCCGTTGCGTTGCCTGATAAAAATGTCTCTGCTGGTGGCGCCGCTCTATGTGCTGATCGCCGTCTGGGCTATATGGATGCGGGTCGCTCAATACGGCTGGACTACCGAACGCTTGCACGGCGCACTGGCGGTGGTGGTGTTACTGGTCTGGTCGCTGGGGTATTTCGTCAGTATTGCCTGGCGTAAAGGGCAAAATCCCCTTGTTCTTCAGGGCAAAGTGAACCTTACGGTTTCGTTATTGGTGCTGGTGATACTGGTGCTTCTTAATTCGCCGGTGCTGGACAGTATGCGCATTAGCGTGAACAGCCATATGGCGCGTTATCAGAGTGGCAAGAACACGCCAGACCAGGTAAGTATCTACATGCTCGAACATAGCGGTCGCTATGGACGTGCAGCGCTTGAGTCGCTGAAAAGCGATGTCGAGTATATGAAAGACCCGAAACGCAGGCGGGGTCTGCTGATGGCGTTTGATGGAGTGCAACGTCTTCAGCAGCAGATATCGGAAAAAGCATTAGCTGATAATGTATTTATTGCCCCGGGTTCTGGCAAACCGGATACGACATTCTGGTCGGCAGTGATGAAAAATCGCTATAACGCAATGATATGTATTGAAAAAGATGCCTGCGTGCTGGTAGAGCAAGATCTGAATAGTGATGGTAGGGCAGAGTGGATCCTGTTTGCCTTTAATGATGAAAGATACATTGTCTATGGTATTGATCCTGCCGGGAAAGAATGGAAAGAGATTACGATGAGTTCACTCCCGCGTGTAATAACGAAAGAGAAATTACTCACAGCGGCGAAGAATGGAAAACTGGGGACGAAGCCTAAGGTGTGGCGCGATCTTACGGTGGATGGTGAAACGCTGGATTTGAATCTGAATGAGTGACAGCGCGTTTGGATGCTGCGCCTTATCTTACCTGCGATAAATTGCATTTAATCCGTAGGCCAGATAAGCGCAGCGCATCAGGCAATTTAGTTATGATATCCGGCAGAGTCACCTCTGCCGGACATGGCGATTAATGTACCTGCGGATCTGCCGGAGACGCATTGTTGCGGATCTCGGCAATATCCATTGCATTGAACAGATAGTGGTTACCACAGTAATCACAATGCATGTCAATTTCGCCTTCTTCCGCGAGGATGCTATCAACTTCTTCATCCGGCAGCGTTTTCAGCGCGCCTGCGCAACGTTCACGTGAGCAGGTGCATTTGAATTCAACATCCTGCGGATCGTAAACCGTCACCTCTTCTTCGTGGTACAAGCGCCACAAAACTTCGTTTGCCGGTAACGTCAGCAGCTCTTCAGTTTTGATGGTTTCGGTCAGCGTCGCCAGGTGGTCGAAGTCGTCTTGCTGGGCATTTTGCGCAGGCATTACCTGCAACAACATACCGCCCGCAGCCGGTTTGCCATCTACGTCGCCGGTGCGAATAAACAGGCGCGTCGGCAGCTGTTCAGAACGCATAAAGTAATCTTCCAGGCAAGCCGCCAGGGTATCACCTTCCAGACCAACTACGCCCTGATAGCGTTCGCCTTCGCTCGGGGTAATGGTGATCACCACGTAACCATTGCCGACCAGCGTTTTCAGGTCGGCATTTTCTGGAATTTCGCCCTGCACGCGCGCCACACCGCGCATCTGCTGTTTGTTGTTACCGTTAATAACCGCCAGATTCATCGGACCGTCGCCTTGCAGCTGTACGGTGATATCACCATCAAACTTCAGCGTAGCGGTCAACAGGCTGGTCGCGACCAGCAGTTCTGCCAGCACGTTTTTCACGGGCTGCGGATAATCGTGATTCTCAAGGATCTGTTGCAGGGTTTCCGAAACGGTTACCAGTTCGCCGCGAACGGCAAAGTTTTCAAACAGATAGCGATGTAATTGGTCATGTTGCGGCATAATCATCTCTCTTGCAGGTGACAGTTATTCACTGTCGCCGTGTTTAAATCGTAACAGGTCGCGGCGCTCTTTTTTGTCCGGGCGCCGGTCCGGGTGCGGCATGGTTAAGGCATTAAGTTTACGTGCCAGCGCCATTTTTTCGCGTTTCTCTACACTTTCCGCAGTCTCTTCATACAGCAAGACCGCCTCGCTGGCGGGGCGACGCTGTTCAGTAATCGCCTTTACAATCACCGTTCGTTCGTCATTTCCCTGGCGCAGCGTGAGCGTGGCATTCAGCTCGACGACTTTACTCGGCTTGCTGCGTTGCCCGTTGTAATGCACCTTACCGCCTTCAATCATTTCGCGGGCCAGCGCGCGGGTTTTATAAAAACGGGCGGCCCATAGCCATTTATCCAGTCGAACCTCAACAGCCGGTTTTTCTTTCATGGCGTCTCCTTCACATTAGCGAGGGGATCAGGCGGCGGTAGTCATTCAGTGACGGATGGCGTTCATACTGTTTTTCGGCTATTCCAGAGTCAGGGTTGGTGACGCCGAGACAGTAACGAATACCAAATTGCGCGGCAGCATCGAGAATGGCTTCGCTGTCATCAATAAACAGCGTTCTTTCAGCTTTCAGACCCGTAGCTTCGGCCACCGCATGCCATAACCGCTGATCCTCTTTCGGATAACCAAATGTGTGGGTGGAAAGTAATAAATCAAGGTGTGCGTCCAGACCCGTATGCTCAAGTTTAACGGCCAGGTTATGTGGATGGGCGTTAGTGAGCAAAATTCGCTGCTTGCCGCTGGCCTTCAGCGCTTCGAGAAACGGAATAGTATCTTCACGCAACACAGCACGTGGCCCCATCTCGGTGGTCATCGCACAGATATCCAGACCCAGTTGCTCGCTCCAGTAATCAAGACAGTACCAGTTTAGCGTATGCTGCACGTCGTGATATTGCTGGCGCATATATTCCATTGCTTCCTGTGGCGTAACACCGTTTTGCGCGCCCCATGTTTCAGGCACCAGCTTTTGCCAAAAATAGTTATCGAAGGCGAGGTCGAGCAACGTGCCGTCCATATCCAGCAGAACGGTGTCTACGTCCTGCCAGGCAATGTTGATATGCATGGGGGAAATCTCCAGAGTGAAGCAATTTGCGCGACAGGGTAGCATAACCTGCCGCGCAAACGTGTTATTCGATGAGGCTTTCTGAAGACGTGAGCAGCGTCGGATTCAGGCAGCTTTCGTAATATTCCTTAATCTCCATCATGCGAGTGCGATGACGCTGGTAACGACGCCAGGCCTGCACGCCATTATAGATGGCACAGCCGAACATCGTCAGTAGCAGTAATGTGGTGCCGAGATAGCGCCACAGGCCAGAACGGTCCGGAATCGGGTGCAAGCTGATATGCTGCGTGCCGTTGGCATCGGTGAAAATATTGGTGACGATCCCCTCGGCGTTAAACGGTGTATGCATCAACATTTGCGCCAGCTTCTGGAAAGCGTTCCATTGTTCTTGCGCCGGGTAGTCATAAAGCGAGGCTGCTGGCCACGGTTGATCGACAAAATCGCTGCCTTCGTCGCTGACAATCAGGAAGCCGCCAGGCGCTGGGCTATTCAGTGATTGTGCCGCTCGCGCCGTTTCATGAGTGATAAACGGTGCGGTGGAAGTCGCCACCAGATTATCCAGCGATTCTGCGCTCACCGGGCGGAGTAATACATTCACACCATCAAGTTTTCCTGCGTTGGCGCGTTTCACCAGTGCGTCCCAGTCCTTACTGTTGCCAAGATTCACCAGGGCGTTTTTTAAGCGCACACAATCATCTTTGGCTGCACAGAGATCTGCGGTCTTCAGTACGATGTCGCCAAAGTCATCAAGCAAAACCATGCCGGATTTCTGAATCGCAGAACGTAATGAGGCACTGACGCGCGATTCATCTTCCGGTTTAGGGTGCAGTTGACGGTTTACTGCTTCGGTCAACGCCGTAGCTTTGTTAACCAGTTCCGATTCCGGTAATGGCAATGAACGGGCGTCATTCCAGATGATTTGCGAGCAGTCAAACGGCAAAAACGGTGAATTGGTTTTCGCACTCCAGGTGCCGGAAGTGCGGATATTACACATGCCTGTACCACTTAGATGTAAGGTATCGCCTACGCGTACGCCAGCGTCCGCAAGTTGTTTAACACTGGTGGCCTCAATAGTCTGCGCGCCTTTCATCCACGAGAGAGTGAATTTCAGCGGCATATCCAGTGGGATCCAGAACAGCAGCATAAACAAGACTATCAGCGAACCGGCTGCGATTACCGTGCTGCGTAGCCAGTGTTGCAACGGGAAGTTTTTTACTTCGTCATGCAGCGAAAGATAGCGCCCCTGGCGCACGACGTGACGGTCGAGGTAGATATCGATATCGGTTTGTTGTCCGAGATCCTGGGCAATGTAAGGTTGCCAGTGCGCGGGGTAGACCAGATCGATAATACCAAGCGAAATATTGTTAATCTGTTCCTGAGAGTTTTCACCAAACAGCCCCCAGCGACGCGGTGTCCCGCGCAGGCAGTGGATTTCCCTTAGGGAGGATTTGGCAGGTGGCGCATATAATCCCCACAGGCCCGCGCCCAACAGCAGTAGCGCGCCGCCAACCAACCACGGGACAAATACATCTGGGGTCACCAGGCAGAAATAGAACATCAGGAATGAGGCGACAATCAGCAGCGCTTCCCGCAATCCTCGTGGGCGACTAAGTGCATACTCTTCGTGCGTTTCCTGGCGAATGTTGAGCAACTCAATTTGTTCGCTCTCTTCACCGCGAATCGATGCCTGTGTTGATGGAATAGGTTGTAACGTGTAACCGCGAGTCTCCTGCATATACTCTTGCAGCGTATGGCCGTTGAGTGAAATGACTAATGGGAGTGAGTCGGTATAAATCAGTTCAACGGTGTTTTCGTCGTTGATGTACTGCTCCCAGAAAGGCGGCAGGTGGACTTCTACCGAGTCAAGGTAGTAGCGCCATTTATTGGGATCGTCGGTAGAGATGCCATAACGTGTGATAGCGTGCGTCAGCATCATCACATTATTGCTTTCGGCGTTCAGCGTCAGAGAGACAGGCGCCGTGCTGGCACCCGTCGGGCCGGGAACCTGCAAAATCTGCGTCAGGCTCTCGAGATAATTTTCAACAGCGCTACGTTCTTCCGGAGTGAGTTTGCGCGTTTGCGCATCAGCGAAGGCGTTAGCCCAGGGCAATTGTCGCCGCCTGGTGCGGGTTTTTATCAGCCATCCCGCAAGTAGTGAGCAGGCCAGCAAAGCAGCTAAAAAAATCACAATGGTGCTCATGCTTTCCCCATCTTACTTAATTTGTCAGGCGTGATTATTCGCACCCTGGACACAATATAGGATTCTGCGGTTGGCTATCGGCAAGCGTGGAGTTGAACTTGAGCATCATTAAGCGCATCCCAGTAACCGCTGATCATAGCAAACCCTCTGAGGGCGGAATATCAGCAAATTCCTGGAGTTATTTCAACCTATTGACTTTTAATTTGATTTGAGAACGATTATTTATCAGGTTGCATAAATGTAAATAACATGCAATTCACATTGCCGAAACGGTGTCCGATATCGCACAATAAATACTGATTTCACTGCAAAGATTCCACAATGAGAAAATCATTACAAAAACCCACCATTCTGAATGTTGAAACTGTAGCCCGTTCCCGACTGTTTACCGTCGAAAGCGTGGATCTGGAGTTCAGCAATGGCGTGCGGCGTGTTTATGAACGAATGCGTCCAACCAACAGGGAAGCGGTGATGATTGTGCCTATTGTGGACGACCATCTGATCCTGATTCGTGAGTACGCGGTGGGAACTGAATCCTACGAGTTAGGGTTTTCGAAAGGGCTGATTGATCCCGGTGAAAGCGTCTACGAAGCAGCTAACCGTGAGCTAAAAGAAGAAGTGGGATTTGGTGCGAACGATCTGACTTTTTTGAAGAAACTCAGCATGGCGCCGTCTTACTTTTCCAGCAAAATGAATATCGTGGTAGCGCAGGATCTCTACCCGGAGTCGCTGGAAGGCGATGAGCCAGAGCCGCTACCGCAGGTTCGCTGGCCGCTGGCGCATATGATGGATTTGCTCGAAGAGCCTGACTTCAATGAAGCGCGCAATGTCAGTGCGCTGTTCCTCGTGCGCGAGTGGTTGAAGGGGCAGGGGCGGTTGTAAAGCCCCTGGTTATGCAGGCTGGCGTGACTGGGCGAGTTTTTCGTGAATAAACGCCAGTGCTTCCTCTTCTTTATCACTCAGCCATATAAAACTTGACTTGTTCATAACCAATACAAATATATCTTTATAGGGGATAAGGTCATTTATCTCTGACCAGACACAAAAGCTGTGGGTGCCGGATTTTTTCCAGCATTTAACACCAGTCTCATCGATTTGAAAGTTCAATCCTTCCGTTATTGCGTTTTGATTGTAGATATCAGACTGTGCTTTTTTCTGCTTATACCTTGTCCAGTAGGTCTTTACTGAAAAAAACATACCATGTAGCCAAAATACGATAACTAATACTTTGTTTTTATTGAGGATAAACAGAAGGTCATCGGTGACGTTATTCCAGACTGATAATTCAATTTCTATATTAAATATCCCTAAAATCACGAGAGATGCAGGGAATAGCAAGAAAAACGTGACAGCAATGATGTCATAGAGAGCCGCTTTGTGTAGGCGTGGCAGTTTATCGGGATGATACCTTCGTAAAACAAGGCCGTAGATGGTTAGAAAATCAGTCTGGTTAAGGCTGAATGGGGCATATTGCCGGGTGAACTGACGATTACTTTCGCTGCAATTCTCCGAAGGAGAAGGAGAGTGACTTTCCATTTTCATCGACATCTTCCATAGTAAAAGCCCGGCAACATTAACGCTGCCGGGCGTCGTTTTTAGAACAATTCCTGTGCTTCACCATTATCGATAATGGTCGTTCCCACCTCGCGCACCGCCTGCTGTGTAGGCTGTGTACCTTCAATGAAGTACTCTTCGCGGCTGTTGCCGCCGCTGGCCAGTTGCCCAGTGCTGCGATCGATATTCACCGTCACAATACCCGGCGGCGGCGTCAGCGGTTGTTCCGGTACGCCTTCCAGAACGGCTTTCATATAAGCGTCCCATGCAGGCTGCGCGCTTTTAGCACCACCTTCATAACCAAAGATCTGATCTTTAATTGCCCCGGAAGCCGTGGTATGACCGAGATTACGACGGTGATCGTCAAAGCCAATCCATACTGAGGTTACTACGCCTGGTCCGTAACCCGAGAACCATGCATCCTTCGAGCTGTTGGTGGTCCCGGTTTTCCCGCCGATATCATGACGTTGCAAATCACGACCTGCGCGCCAGCCAGTACCTTGCCAGCCTGGTTCACCAAAGATATTGGTGTTCAGTGCGCTCTTAATCAGGAATGCCAGCGGAGTGCTGATAACGTGCGGTGCATACTCCTGCGCGCCGGTCTTCGCGACTAATGTCTGATTAGCTTGCTCTAGTTGCGGCATCGGCACCGAAACATTTTGCTGCTCGCGGGAGATAGCCACGTCTTCAACGTCGTTATTTTCCAGCACGTTCGATTTTTGCGTATCGCCGTAAATCACCGGGATATCGCATTCCGGGCAAGCTACTTTCGGTTTCGCTTCGAAAATCACGCCGCCCTGGTCGTTTTCAATTTTGCTGATAAACCACGGATCCACCAGGAAGCCACCGTTCGCCATTACTGCGTAGCCGCGCGCCACCTGCAGCGGCGTGAAGGACGCGGAACCCAGCGCCAGCGATTCGGTATGAACAATGTTTTGCGCCGGGAAGCCGAAGCGTTGCAGATACTCTGCAGCGTAGTCAACGCCCATAGCCCGCATTGCACGCACCATCACTACGTTCTTCGACTGGCCCAGTCCCTGACGTAAACGGATTGGACCGGCATATTGCGGCGGTGAGTTTTTCGGCTCCCAGTCAGAACCAGCACCAGCGTCCCAGCGGGAAATCGGCACATCGTTCAGCATACTTGCCAGCGTCAGACCTTTATCCATTGCTGCGGTGTAGAGGAACGGTTTGATATTCGAACCCACCTGACGCAGCGCCTGAGTTGCGCGGTTAAACTTGCTCTGGTTGAAGTCAAAGCCACCCACCAGCGCCATGACGGCACCGTTTTGCGGATTGATCGACACAAGCGCCGAGTTCACCTCTGGCACCTGCGCCAGCCACCAGGCATCGCCAACCTGGTGAACCCAGATCTGCTGACCCGTTTGCACCACATCAGTCACTTTACGCGGCGTCGGTCCCTGTTGAGTGTCTGAACGGTAAGGACGCGCCCAGCGAACGCCTTCCATACGCAACGTTACGGACGTTCCGTCAGCCAGCATCGCTGTCGCTTCCTGCGGATTGGTGCTGGTAACTGCGGCAGGCAGCAGCGGACCGTAAGTCGGCAACGCTTTCAGAGTATTGGTTATCTTTTTGGTGTCCCACGCCGTCTCACCCACTTTCCACAGCACATTAGCCGGGCCGCGATAACCGTGACGCATGTCGTAGTCCAGCACGTTGTTACGCACCGCTTGCTGCGCGGCCTGCTGAACTTTGCGGGTAATGGTGGTGTAAATGCGATAACCGTCTTCATAAGCGCTTTCGCCGTAACGGCTATACATCTCCTGACGCACCATTTCGGTGAGATACGGCGCCGAGAACGCAATTTCCGGCGCGTGATAATTGGCGTTAATCGGCTCACTGCGCGTCTGATCGTATTGCTGCTGGGTGATATACCCTTCGCTCAACATACGTGACAGCACAACGTTACGCCGCGCGACGGCGCGATCCATTGAGTAGAGCGGGTTGAAAGTGGATGGGGCTTTTGGCAGCCCGGCAATCACCGCCATTTCGTTCAGCGTCAGTTGGTCGACCGTTTTACCGAAATAGACTTGTGCCGCAGCACCGACACCATAAGCGCGGTAACCGAGGTAAATCTTGTTCAGATAAAGCTCGAGGATCTCGTCTTTAGTCAGCAACTGTTCAATACGAATCGCGAGGAAGACTTCCTTAATCTTACGCATCAGCGTGCGTTCCGGACTGAGGAAGAAGTTTCTCGCCAGTTGCTGGGTAATGGTACTCGCCCCTTGTGACGCGTGACCAGAGAACAACGCCACACTTGCCGCACGGAAGATCCCCACCGGGTCAACGCCGTGATGCTCATAAAAGCGGCTGTCCTCCGTCGCGATAAAGGCTTTCACCATTTCCGGCGGGATTTGATCCAACGTAACCGGAATACGACGCTTTTCACCATATTGCGCAATTAGCTCGCCATCGGCGCTGTAAATCTGCATCGGAATTTGTAGGCGAACATCTTTTAATGTCGCCACATCCGGCAGTTGTGGCTCGATGTAGCGGTAGAGGCCATAAATCGAGCCTGCTCCCAGCAGAATGCAACAGACTGCAAGGATCAATAAATACTTTACGAACTTCACTGGAAATTTCCGATTTGGTTTCATTTGGGCAGTTTATAAACAAACGCGCGGTAGTATAAAGGCAAGCCAGACGCATTGATATACCCGTCAGAGTGACGGGTGATAAGGAGATCATCACAATGGCATTTAAGAACTGGCAAATTGGGTTGCATTTACAACAGCAAGAAGCGGTGGCGGTTGCTATCGTGCGTGGTGCAAAAGAATGTTTTTTGCAACGTTGGTGGCGTTTGCCGCTGGCGACAGACATTATCAAAGATGGACGCATTCTCGATACAGAGCGGCTGGCAAAAACGTTGTTACCGTGGAGTCGTGAACTGCCGCATCGACATCACATTATGCTGGCATTTCCTGCTGGTCGAACGTTACAGAGGGCATTTCCACGCCCGGCGATGTCTCTCGGTGAGCGAGAGCAAACGGCATGGCTGGCAGGCACAATGGCACGCGAGCTGGATATGGAACCGGACTCTCTGCGCTTCGATTATAGCGAAGATTCACTAAGCCCGGCCTATAACGTGACCGCCGCGCAAAGCAAAGAGTTGGCAACGTTACTTACCCTGGCAGAAAGATTGCGTGTTCACGTTAGCGCGATTACCCCGGATGCCTGCGCTTTACAACGATTTCTGCCTTTTTTACCCCCTCACAAGCAATGTCTGGCCTGGTGTGACCACGAACAGTGGTTGTGGGCGACGCGTTATAACTGGGGGCGCAAGCTGGTGGTGGGGATGACAAGCGCGAATGACCTTGCAGCGATGTTATCTGTGGACCCCGGCAGTATCGCAATATGCGGCGAAGGCGGATTTGACCCCTGGGAGGCGGTTTCTGTTCGTCAGCCGCCGCTACCGCCACCAGGTGGAGACTTCGCCATTGCGCTGGGGTTGGCGCTTGGGGAGAGTCGCTAATGAACCCACCAATCAATTTTTTGCCCTGGCGACAGCAACGCCGTGCGGTCTTTTTTCGCTTCTGGTTGCAGATGTTTGTTGCCCCTCTGCTGCTGACCGTAGGGATAACGCTAATGCAGCGTCTGGCATATAACGCCGAAGCACGTGTAGACGCCATTTTGCTCGAGGGAGAACAACAACTCGCCCGTAGCTTACAGGTCACTAAGCCACGTTTGCTGGAACGCCAACAGTTACGCGAACAGCATTTGCGACGTCAGCGTCAGCGACAATTTACCCGCGACTGGCAACCAGCGCTGGAAGCGCTGGCGATGCTTTTACCAGAAAAAGCCTGGCTGACCACGCTGAGCTGGCAGCAGGGAACGCTGGAAGTCAAAGGACTTACGTCGAACATCACCGCACTAAATGTGTTGGAGAAGTCACTCCGTGAGGATGCCTCTTTTCAGCTCAACCAGCGAGGGGCCACGCAGCAGGATGCACAAGGGCGCTGGCAATTTGCGTATCAGTTAACAAGGAAGGTTAGCGATGAACTCGCTCTTTGACTGGTGGTTTGCCACATCTCCTCGTACCCGTCAGTTTGGCTGGGCAGTCTGGTTGCTGGTGTTATTCACAATCATCGTTCTTTCATTGGCCCATCAGGAAGAGAGCGACGCATTAATTCGACTGCGGGCAAGTAATCACCAGCAGTGGGCTGCACTGCATCGCCTGGTAGACACCACACCCATCCGCGAAGAAAAGACGTTGCCCTTTTCGCCGCTGGATTTTCAGTTGCCTGGTGCGCAACTGGTTTACTGGCATCCGTCAGCCCAGGGAGGCGAGTTGGCGTTGAAAACGCTCTGGGAAGCGGTGCCGTCGGCATTTACACGACTGGCAGAGCGCAACGTCAGCGTAAGTCGTTTTTCGTTAAGCGTGGAAGGTGATGAACTCTTGTTCACGCTCCAACTGGAGGGGGCGAATGATGGCTAAACGTTGGCTGCTGGCTGGTGTTGCATTATGGCTATTAACCGGCATGCGCGACCCGTTTAAACCACCGGAAGATCTATGCCGGATTAGCGAACTTACCCAGTGGCGCTATCAGGGGATGGTAGGAAGAGGCGAGCGCGTTATCGGCGTAATAAAAGATGGGCAAAAGAAATGGCGACGGGTGCAGCAAAACGATGTGCTGGAAAACGGCTGGACGATCTTACAGCTGACGCCAGACACACTAACGCTGGGAACCGGGACAAACTGCGAACCGCCACAGTGGTTGTGGCAACGGCAAGGAGATACAAATGAAGCAATGGATAGCCGCACTACTGTTGATGATGATGCCCATCGTGCAGGCGGCAAAGCCGCAAAAAGTCACGCTGATGGTGGATGACGTTCCGGTTGCTCAGGTTTTGCAGGCGCTGGCCGAACAGGAGAAGCTAAACCTGGTGGTGTCGCCAGACGTCAGCGGTACGGTATCGCTACATTTAACGGATGTTCCCTGGAAGCAGGCGCTACAAACCGTAGTGAAAAGCGCCGGGCTGATAACGCGTCAGGAAGGCAACATTCTTTCAGTGCATTCCGTTGCCTGGCAAAATGAAAATATCGCCCGCCAGGAGGCAGAGAAGGCACGGGTGCAGGCAAACCTGCCGCTGGAAAATCGCAGCATTACCCTGCAATACGCCGATGCCGGAGAGTTGGCGAAAGCGGGGGAGAAGCTACTTAGCGCCAAAGGCAGCATGACCGTTGATAAACGCACCAATCGCCTTTTGCTGCGCGATAACCAGGCGGCGTTAACTGCACTGGAACAGTGGGTCATGCAAATGGATTTGCCGGTAGGCCAGGTTGAACTGTCGGCGCATATTGTCACTATTAATGAAAAAAGTTTGCGTGAGTTAGGCGTGAAATGGACGCTGGCCGATGCGCAACACGCTGGCGGCGTTGGGCAAGTGACTACGCTCGGTAGCGATCTCGCGGTGGCGACGGCGACGACGCATATCGGTTTTAACATTGGGCGGATCAACGGACGTTTGCTGGATCTGGAGCTTTCCGCACTAGAACAGAAACAGCAACTGGATATCATCGCCAGCCCTCGTTTACTGGCTTCGCATCTCCAGCCTGCCAGCATTAAACAGGGAAGCGAAATTCCGTATCAGGTTTCCAGTGGTGAAAGTGGTGCAACATCGGTGGAGTTTAAAGAGGCGGTACTGGGAATGGAGGTCACGCCCACGGTGTTACAAAAAGGTCGCATCCGGCTGAAATTACACATCAGCCAGAACGTTCCGGGGCAGGTCCTTCAACAAGCCGATGGCGAAGTGCTGGCAATTGATAAGCAGGAGATCGAAACGCAAGTCGAGGTCAAAAGCGGAGAAACGTTGGCGCTGGGCGGCATTTTTACCCGTAAAAATAAATCGGGTCAGGATAGCGTACCGCTGTTGGGTGACATTCCCTGGTTCGGGCAATTATTTCGTCATGATGGAAAAGAAGATGAACGACGTGAGTTAGTGGTGTTTATCACGCCACGACTGGTTTCCAGTGAGTAAACCGCCGCAAAAGCGGTGATGTTTTTACGTTGAACGTGTTTCATCTATTTGACGCGCGCAGGTATTTAGCATACAAGGAGTACCGATTTGAGAGTTGGTGCTCTTAGCTGCCTGCGTTTTATGATGATGATTTATCATTCAGGCGGCATTTTGCTGTCTTTTTTACGCTAATCTTACCCGGTGATTTATCGCCAAAGCGGTGATAGCAAGGCAGCATGCCTGCAGCGACCAGATATGCAGAGGGATGGGCGATTTATTCAGTTGCCAAACCTGCTGGAGTATTGAGATAATTTTCAGTCTGACTCTCGCAATATCTTATGAGGTTTCAGTTCATGTCCTGCTGCGCTCTCTGAGCGAAGCGGGTTTATCATTAACGAATAGTCTTAGTAGTACCGAAAAAATGGCAGAGAAACGCAATATCTTTCTGGTTGGGCCTATGGGTGCCGGAAAAAGCACTATTGGGCGCCAGTTAGCTCAACAACTCAATATGGAATTTTACGATTCCGATCAAGAGATTGAGAAACGAACCGGAGCTGATGTGGGCTGGGTTTTCGATTTAGAAGGCGAAGAAGGCTTCCGCGATCGCGAAGAAAAGGTCATCAATGAATTGACCGAGAAGCAGGGTATTGTGCTGGCTACTGGCGGCGGCTCTGTGAAATCCCGCGAAACGCGTAACCGTCTTTCCGCTCGTGGCGTTGTCGTTTATCTTGAAACGACCATCGAAAAGCAACTTGCACGCACGCAGCGTGATAAAAAACGCCCGTTGCTGCACGTTGAAACACCGCCACGTGAAGTTCTGGAAGCGTTGGCCAATGAACGCAATCCGCTGTATGAAGAGATTGCCGACGTGACCATTCGTACTGATGACCAAAGCGCTAAAGTGGTCGCAAACCAGATTATTAACATGCTGGAAAGCAACTAATTCTGGCTTTAAATACACTCGTCTGCGGGTACAGTAATTAAGGTGGATGTCGCGTTATGGAGAGGATAGTCGTCACTCTCGGGGAACGTAGTTACCCAATTACCATCGCATCTGGTTTGTTTAACGAACCAGCTTCATTCTTACCGCTGAAATCGGGCGAGCAGGTGATGTTGGTCACCAACGAAACCCTGGCTCCTCTGTATCTCGATAAGGTCCGCGGCGTACTTGAACAGGCGGGTGTTAACGTCGATAGCGTTATCCTCCCTGACGGCGAGCAGTATAAAAGCCTGGCAGTACTCGACACCGTCTTTACAGCGTTGTTGCAAAAGCCGCATGGCCGCGATACTACACTGGTTGCACTTGGCGGCGGCGTGGTGGGCGATCTTACCGGTTTCGCGGCGGCGAGCTATCAGCGCGGCGTTCGCTTCATTCAAGTCCCAACGACGCTATTGTCGCAGGTTGACTCCTCCGTTGGCGGCAAAACCGCGGTAAACCATCCCCTCGGTAAAAACATGATTGGCGCGTTTTACCAACCTGCATCGGTGGTGGTAGATCTCGATTGTCTGAAAACGCTTCCTCAGCGTGAGTTGGCTTCGGGGCTAGCGGAAGTCATCAAATACGGCATTATTCTTGACGGCGAGTTTTTCCATTGGCTGGAAGAGAATCTCGACGCGCTGCTTCGTCTGGATGGCCCTGCAATGGCGTACTGTATTCGCCGCTGCTGTGAGCTGAAAGCAGAAGTTGTTGCCGCCGACGAGCGTGAAGCTGGCTTACGTGCTTTACTCAATCTTGGACATACCTTTGGTCATGCCATTGAAGCTGAAATGGGCTATGGTAATTGGCTACACGGTGAAGCGGTTGCTGCGGGTATGGTAATGGCGGCGCGCACATCGGAACGTCTCGGGCAGTTCAGTTCTGCCGAAACGCAGCGTATTATTACCCTGCTCACGCGGGCTGGGTTACCGGTCAATGGGCCGCGCGAAATGTCCGCGCAGGCATATTTACCGCATATGCTGCGTGACAAGAAAGTTCTTGCGGGAGAAATGCGCTTAATTCTTCCGCTGGCAATTGGTAAGAGCGAAGTTCGCGGCGGTGTTTCGCACGATATCGTTCTTAACGCCATTGCTGATTGTCAGTTAGCGTAACAACAAGAAAGGTCAGGCCGCTTATCCGGCGGTTTATTAGCTTCAGGTTAATTGCAACGTGGTAAGCATTAACCTTTTAGTGGGGTGTTAAATGGATGAATTCAAACCAGAAGACGAGCTGAAACCCGATCCCAGCGATCGTCGTACTGGTCGTTCTCGTCAATCTTCTGAGCGTTCTGAACGTACTGAACGTGGCGAACCGCAGATCAATTTTGATGATATTGAACTTGATGATACGGATGATCGCCGTCCGACCCGCGCGCAAAAAGAGCGCGATGAGGAACCGGAAATCGAACAAGAATATGACGAATCCGAAGATGAAACGGTGGATGAAGAGCGTGTAGAGCGGCGTCCGCGTAAGCGCAAAAAAGCAGCCAGCAAACCTGCTTCTCGTCAGTATATGATGATGGGCGTCGGTATTCTTGTTCTGTTGCTGTTGATCATCGGTATCGGTTCTGCGTTAAAAGCCCCCTCGACCTCTTCCAGCGATCAAACAGCGTCTGGTGAGAAGAGTATTGATCTTGCTGGCAATGCGACCGATCAGGCGAATGGCGTGCAGCCAGCACCGGGAACCACGTCTGCGGAAAATACTCAGCAGGATGTTTCTCTGCCGCCGATTTCTTCTACGCCGACCCAGGGGCAAACCCCGGCGGCAACGGATGGTCAACAGCGTGTTGAAGTACAGGGTGATCTGAACAATGCCCTGACCCAGCCGCAAAATCAGCAACAGCTGAACAATGTGGCGGTAAATTCGACATTGCCGACCGAACCCGCAACGGTTGCGCCAGTACGCAATGGCAATGCATCGCGCGACACGGCAAAAACGCAAACCGCTGAACGTCCGACCACCACGCGTCCGCCGCGTCAGCAGGCAGTGATTGAACCGAAAAAACCGCAAGCAACGGTGAAAACCGAACCGAAGCCGGTAGCACAGCAACCGAAGCGTACCGAACCAGCAGCGCCAGTGGCGAGCTCGAAGGCACCGGCTGCGACTTCTACGCCAGCGGCAACGCCAGCGCCGAATGCGACTGCCAGCACGGAGCCGGCACAAACGGCATCTCCGGCGCAAACCACGACAACACCAGCTGCTGGGGCGAAGAGCGCGGGTAATGTTGGTTCGTTGAAATCGGCACCGTCAAGCCATTACACTCTGCAGTTGAGCAGTTCCTCTAACTACGACAACCTGAACGGTTGGGCGAAGAAAGAGAACCTGAAAAACTACGTTGTCTATGAAACGACGCGTAATGGTCAGCCGTGGTATGTCCTGGTTTCTGGCGTGTACGCTTCGAAAGAAGAAGCGAAAAAAGCGGTATCTACATTGCCAGCCGATGTCCAGGCCAAAAATCCTTGGGCGAAACCGCTGCGTCAGGTACAGGCCGATCTGAAGTAATCAAGGCTATTTCCCGCAATGGATAACCGTTGCGGGAATTGCCTGAAGCGCTGGATGCTGTCGGAGCTTTCTCCACAGCCGGAGAAGGTGTAATTAGTTAGTCAGCATGAAGAAAAATCGCGCTTTTTTGAAGTGGGCAGGGGGCAAATATCCCTTGCTTGATGATATTAAACGGCATTTGCCTAAGGGCGAATGTCTGGTTGAGCCTTTTGTTGGTGCCGGGTCGGTGTTTCTTAACACCGACTTTTCTCGTTATATCCTTGCTGATATCAACAGCGATCTGATTAGTCTCTACAACATTGTAAAGACGCGTACCGAAGAGTATGTGCAGGCTGCCCGCGAACTGTTTGTTCCCGAAACAAATTGCGCCGAGGTCTACTATCAGTTCCGCGAAGAGTTCAACAAAAGCCAGGATCCCTTGCGTCGGGCAGTACTGTTTTTATATTTGAACCGCTACGGCTACAACGGTTTGTGCCGTTACAATCTGCGCGGTGAATTTAATGTGCCGTTTGGCCGTTATAAAAAGCCCTATTTCCCGGAAGCTGAGTTGTATCATTTTGCCGAAAAAGCGCAGAATGCCTTTTTCTATTGTGAGTCTTACGCCGACAGCATGGCGCGCGCAGATGATGCATCCGTCGTCTATTGCGATCCGCCTTATGCGCCGCTTTCTGCGACCGCTAACTTCACGGCGTATCACACAAACAGTTTTACGCTTGAACAACAAGCCCATCTGGCGGAGATCGCAGAAGGTCTGGTTGATCGCCATATTCCTGTGCTGATCTCCAATCACGATACGATGTTAACGCGTGAGTGGTATCAGCGCGCAAAATTGCATGTCGTCAAAGTTCGACGCAGTATAAGCAGCAACGGCGGCACACGTAAAAAGGTGGACGAACTGCTGGCTTTGTACAAACCAGGAGTCGTTTCACCCGCGAAAAAATAATTCTCAAGGAGAAGCGGATGAAACAGTATTTGATTGCCCCCTCAATTCTGTCGGCTGAT
Source organism: Escherichia sp. E3659 (assembly GCF_005781135.1). Taxonomy (NCBI): domain Bacteria; kingdom Pseudomonadati; phylum Pseudomonadota; class Gammaproteobacteria; order Enterobacterales; family Enterobacteriaceae; genus Escherichia; species Escherichia sp. E3659. The sequence continues at coordinate 182,256 of NZ_VATQ01000027.1, forward strand.
TTTGCCCGCCTGGGTGAAGATACCGCAAAGGCCCTGGCAGCTGGCGCTGATGTCGTGCATTTTGACGTCATGGATAACCACTATGTTCCCAACCTGACAATTGGGCCAATGGTGCTGAAATCCTTGCGTAACTACGGCATTACCGCCCCTATCGACGTGCATCTGATGGTGAAACCCGTTGATCGCATTGTGCCGGATTTCGCTGCTGCTGGCGCCAGCATCATTACCTTTCATCCAGAAGCCTCCGAGCACGTTGACCGCACGCTGCAACTGATTAAAGAAAATGGCTGTAAAGCGGGGCTGGTATTTAACCCGGCGACACCTCTGAGCTATCTGGATTATGTAATGGACAAGCTGGATGTGATCCTGCTGATGTCCGTCAACCCTGGTTTCGGCGGTCAGTCTTTCATTCCGCAAACATTAGATAAACTGCGCGAAGTGCGCCGCCGCATCGATGAGTCGGGCTTTGATATCCGTCTGGAAGTGGACGGTGGCGTGAAGGTGAACAACATTGGCGAAATCGCTGCGGCGGGCGCGGATATGTTCGTTGCCGGTTCGGCAATCTTCGACCAGCCAGACTACAAAAAAGTCATTGATGAAATGCGCAGTGAACTGGCAAAGGTAAGTCATGAATAAGTTTGAAGATATTCGCGGCGTCGCATTTGATCTCGACGGTACGCTGGTGGACAGTGCTCCTGGTCTTGCTGCTGCGGTAGATATGGCACTGTATGCGCTGGAGTTGCCTGTTGCAGGTGAAGAACGCGTTATTACCTGGATTGGTAACGGCGCAGATGTTCTGATGGAGCGCGCATTGACCTGGGCGCGTCAGGAACGTGCGACTCTGCGTAAAACAATGGGTAAACCGCCCGTTGATGACGACATTCCGGCAGAAGAACAGGTACGTATTCTGCGTAAACTGTTCGATCGCTACTATGGCGAAGTTGCCGAAGAGGGGACATTTTTGTTCCCGCACGTTGCTGATACTCTGGGCGCGTTGCAGGCTAAAGGCCTGCCGCTAGGCCTGGTTACCAACAAACCGACGCCGTTCGTCGCGCCGCTGCTCGAAGCGTTAGATATCGCAAAATACTTTAGCGTGGTTATCGGCGGCGATGATGTGCAAAACAAAAAACCGCACCCGGACCCACTGTTACTGGTGGCTGAGCGGATGGGAATTGCCCCACAACAGATGCTGTTTGTTGGCGACTCACGCAATGATATTCAGGCGGCAAAAGCGGCAGGTTGCCCATCAGTTGGCTTAACCTACGGATATAACTACGGCGAGGCTATCGATCTCAGCCAGCCTGATGTAATTTATCACTCTATAAATGACCTTCTGCCCGCATTAGGGCTTCCGCATAGCGAAAATCAGGAATCGAAAAATGACTAAGCCCATCGTTTTTAGTGGCGCACAGCCCTCAGGTGAATTGACCATTGGTAACTACATGGGTGCGCTGCGTCAGTGGGTAAACATGCAGGATGACTACCATTGCATTTACTGTATCGTTGACCAACACGCGATCACCGTGCGCCAGGACGCACAGAAACTGCGTAAAGCGACGCTGGATACGCTGGCGTTGTACCTGGCATGTGGCATCGATCCTGAGAAAAGCACCATCTTTGTTCAGTCCCATGTGCCGGAACATGCGCAGTTAAGTTGGGCGCTGAACTGCTATACCTACTTCGGCGAATTGAGCCGCATGACCCAGTTTAAAGATAAATCTGCGCGTTATGCCGAGAACATCAACGCTGGTCTGTTTGACTATCCGGTGCTGATGGCGGCGGACATCCTGCTGTATCAAACCAATCTGGTGCCGGTGGGTGAAGACCAGAAACAGCATCTGGAACTGAGCCGCGATATCGCCCAGCGTTTCAACGCGCTGTATGGCGATATCTTTAAAGTACCGGAGCCGTTTATTCCGAAATCTGGTGCGCGTGTAATGTCGCTGCTGGAGCCGACCAAGAAAATGTCCAAGTCTGACGATAACCGCAATAACGTTATCGGCCTGCTGGAAGATCCGAAATCGGTAGTGAAGAAAATCAAACGCGCGGTCACTGACTCCGACGAGCCACCGGTAGTTCGCTACGATGTGCAGAACAAAGCGGGCGTTTCCAACCTGCTGGATATCCTTTCTGCGGTAACGGGCAAAAGCATCCCGGAACTGGAAAAACAGTTCGAAGGCAAGATGTATGGTCATCTGAAAGGCGAAGTAGCTGATGCCGTTTCCGGTATGCTGACTGAATTGCAGGAACGCTATCACCGTTTCCGCAATGACGAAGCCTTCCTGCAACAGGTGATGAAAGACGGCGCAGAAAAAGCCAGCGCGCACGCTTCCCGTACGCTGAAAGCGGTGTATGAAGCGATTGGTTTTGTGGCGAAGCCGTAATTCACTATTGCTGGCAAATTGCGCTTTGTTCATGCCGGATGCGGCGTGAACGCCTTATCCGGCCTACAAAGTAATGCACATATTGCAAGGAAATGTAGGCCTGATAAGCGTAGCGCATCAGGCAATTTTGCTTTTATCATCACTCTGAAACCGGGGAAATCCGGTTTTTTTATCCTCTTTTCGCAACAACCCGAAAAAATGTGAAGTGCCTCGCCGTTTCCACATCTCTTAGTTGCCACTTATCTTCATTTTAATGAAGATATAAATATTCACTTTATTGAAAATATACTATGCGTCGAACGTTTATCAAAAAAGAAGGCGTCGTCATCACGACTCTGGCTCGTTATCTGTTAGGTGAAAAGTGCGGTAATCGATTGAAAACAATAGATGAACTGGCAACTGAGTGCCATTCATCGGTTGGTCTGACACAGGCCGCGCTGAAAACGCTGGAATCAAGCGGCGCGATAAGAATTGAACGCCGTGGGCGCAATGGCAGCTATCTGGTTGAGATGGATAATAAAGCCCTGCTGACTCATGTGGATATCAACAACGTGGTATGTGCGATGCCCTTGCCCTATACCCGTTTGTACGAAGGACTGGCGAGCGGATTGAAAGCCCAGTTTGATGGCATTCCTTTTTACTATGCGCATATGCGTGGCGCGGATATTCGCGTGGAGTGTTTGCTTAACGGCGTGTATGACATGGCGGTAGTGTCCCGCCTGGCGGCAGAAAGTTATCTCACGCAAAAAGGGTTATGCCTCGCGCTGGAGTTGGGGCCACATACCTATGTTGGCGAGCACCAGCTGATTTGCCGTAAAGGGGCGTCCGGCAACGTGAAACGCGTGGGGCTGGATAACCGCTCGGCGGATCAGAAAATCATGACCGATGTCTTTTTTGGCAATAGCGATGTGGAGCGCGTTGACCTCTCATATCACGAGAGTTTACAACGCATTGTTAAAGGCGATGTCGATGCGGTTATCTGGAACGCGGTGGCGGAAAGCGAACTGGCCATGCTGGGATTAGAAGCGACGCCGCTGACGAACGATCCGCTATTTTTACAGGCCACTGAAGCCGTGGTGCTAACGCGAGCCGATGATTACCCGATGCAACAATTGCTACGTGCGGTTGTTGATAAACATGCCCTGCTTGCTCATCAACAGCGAGTCGTCAGTGGGGAACTTGAACCCAGTTATTAAGCGAAAGGCGTCTTAAATGGAAAACAGACTCAACCTGCTTTGCGAGGCGGGAGTCATTGATAAGGACATCTGCAAAGGCATGATGCAGGTCGTCAAAGTACTGGAAACAGAATGCCATCTTCCCATACGCAGCGAGCAGGGAACGATGGCGATGACGCATATGGCGAGTGCGCTGATGCGCAGTCGTCGGGGCGAACACATACTGCCGCTGGATGACGAATTACTGGCGGAACTGGCGCAATCCACATACTGGCCAGCGATTGTGCAATTGCATCAGGTGCTATTGAAGGAATTCGCGCTGGAAATTAACCCGTGTGAAGAAGGGTATTTGCTGGCCAATCTCTATGGATTATGGATGGCCGCCAACGAAGGTGTCTGAGTTATACGGCAAATCCGCGTCACATAACTTAAATATTCAAAAAAATGAATGTTTAATTCAAGGAACAGAAACGAGGCAACAAGATGTTTGTAGAAGCATTGAAACGCCAGAACCCAGCGCTGATTTCCGCCGCACTAAGCTTGTGGCAACAGGGCAAGATCGCCCCGGACAGTTGGGTGATCGACGTGGATCAGATACTGGAAAACGGTAAGAGGCTGATTGAGACGGCGCGGCTTTACGGCATTGAGCTGTATCTGATGACCAAGCAGTTTGGCCGTAATCCGTGGCTGGCGGAAAAACTTCTGGCACTGGGCTACAGCGGCATTGTGGCGGTGGATTACAAAGAGGCGCGGGTCATGCGCCGCGCCGGTCTGCCGGTGGCGCATCAGGGACATCTGGTGCAAATCCCTTGTCACCAGGTTTCTGACGCCGTTGCACAGGGAACTGACGTCATCACCGTGTTTACTCTCGATAAAGCGCGGGAAGTCTCTGCAGCAGCGGTGAAGGCCGGACGTGTGCAGTCTGTGCTGCTCAAAGTTTATAGCGATGATGATTTTCTTTATCCGGGCCAGGAGAGCGGTTTTCCCCAAAACACGCTGCATGACATTGTCGCTGAAATCCAGAAACTGCCGGGGCTACATTTGGCGGGACTTACCCATTTCCCTTGCCTGCTTTGGGATGAGGCTGCCGGGAAAGTTTTGCCGACACCAAATCTTCACACGCTGGTACAAGCACGGGATCAACTGGCGAAATCTGGTATTGCGATTGAGCAACTGAACGCGCCTTCAGCGACCAGCTGCACTTCGCTGCCATTGCTGGCGCAATACGGTGTGACTCATGCCGAACCCGGTCATGCGCTGACGGGCACTATTCCGGCAAACCAGCAGGGCGACCAACCTGAACGTGTCGCGATGCTTTGGCTGAGCGAAATTTCCCATCATTTCCGTGGCGACAGCTACTGCTACGGCGGCGGTTACTACCGTCGTGGTCATGCTCACCGCGCTCTGGTTTTTACTAAAGAAAATCAAAAGATTACTGAAACCAACCTCAAAACTGTAGATGACAGCAGTATCGACTATTACCTGCCGTTAGCAGGCGAGTTTCCGGTGAGTAGTGCCGTAGTGTTCTGTTTTCGTACACAAATTTTTGTTACCCGCAGTGATGTGGTGCTGGTATCGGGTATTCAGCGTGGCGAACCGGAAATCGTCGGTCGTTATGACAGTCTTGGAAACTCTCTGGGGGCGTAATGGCGCGATTCGTGGTGTTAGTGATTGATAGCTTTGGCGTAGGCGCAATGAAAGATGTCACGCTGGTGCGCCCGCAGGATGCGGGAGCGAATACCTGTGGTCACATTTTGAGCCAGCTGCCGCATTTGCAGCTGCCAACGCTGGAGAAAATGGGGCTAATCAACGCATTAGGTTATGCGCCTGGAGATATGCAGCCGTCAGATTCTGCAACCTGGGGCGTGGCAGAGCTGCAACATGAAGGTGGCGATACCTTTATGGGGCATCAGGAAATTTTAGGCACGCGCCCGTTACCGCCGCTGCGGATGCCCTTTCGCGATGTGATTGACCGTGTTGAGCAAGCATTACTTAACGCTGGCTGGCAGGTGGAGCGCCATGGCGATGATCTGCAATTTCTGTGGGTCAATCAGGCGGTTGCGATTGGCGATAATCTCGAGGCGGATTTAGGCCAGGTCTATAACATTACCGCCAATCTCTCTGTGATCTCTTTTGACGACGCAATCAAAATTGGTCGTATCGTGCGTGACCAGGTACAGGTCGGTCGGGTCATTACATTTGGCGGCCTGTTAACCGACAGTCAGCGTATTCTCGATGCCGCAGAAAGCAAAGAAGGGCGCTTTATTGGTATTAATGCGCCGCGTTCTGGCGCTTATGACAACGGTTTCCAGGTCGTGCATATGGGCTACGGCGTTGATGAAAAAGTGCAGGTGCCACAAAAACTGTATGAAGCGGGCGTGCCAACCGTGCTGGTGGGTAAGGTGGCAGATATCGTCAACAATCCTTATGGCGTGAGCTGGCAAAACCTGGTGGATAGCCAGCGGATTATGGATATCACCCTCGACGAATTTATCACCCATCAGACAGCGTTTATTTGCACCAACATTCAGGAAACCGACCTCGCTGGTCACGCAGAAGACGTCGCACGTTATGCCGAACGTTTGCAAGTCGTTGACCGTAATCTTGCTCTCCTGGTTGAGGCGATGCAGCCAGATGACTGCCTGATCGTCATGGCTGATCATGGTAACGACCCGACAATCGGTCACAGCCACCATACTCGCGAAGTCGTGCCGGTGCTGGTTTATCAGCAAGGCCTGGCTGCCACGCAGCTTGGTGTTCGCACCACGCTCTCCGATGTGGGCGCTACCGTGTGTGAATTCTTCCGTGCGCCACCGCCACAAAATGGTCGCTCTTTTCTTTCCTCCCTCCGGTTTGCAGGAGACACCCTATGAGTTTTGATCCGACGGGCTACACCCTGGCCCATGAGCATCTGCATATTGATCTCTCCGGCTTTAAAAACAACGTGGACTGCCGCCTTGATCAGTATGCGTTCATTTGCCAGGAGATGAACGACCTGATGGCCCAGGGCGTGCGTAATGTGATTGAGATGACCAACCGTTACATGGGGCGCAATGCGCAATTTATGCTCGATGTAATGCGCGAAACCGGGATCAACGTGGTGGCCTGTACCGGTTATTACCAGGACGCGTTTTTCCCGGAACATGTGGCGACCCGCAGCGTGCAGGAACTGGCGCAAGAGATGGTCGATGAAATTGAGCAGGGTATCGATGGCACGGAACTGAAAGCCGGGATCATCGCGGAGATCGGCTCCAGCGAAGGGAAGATTACGCCGCTGGAAGAGAAGGTGTTTATTGCCGCTGCGCTGGCACATAACCAGACCGGACGCCCGATCTCCACACATACCTCTTTTAGCACGATGGGGCTGGAACAACTGGCTCTGTTGCAAGCCCACGGAGTTGATCTTTCGCGCGTCACCGTTGGTCACTGCGATCTGAAAGACAACCTCGACAACATTTTGAAGATGATCGATCTCGGCGCGTACGTGCAGTTCGACACCATTGGTAAGAACAGTTACTACCCGGACGAAAAGCGTATTGCGATGCTTCATGCGCTACGCGACCGTGGGTTGCTGAACCGCGTCATGCTGTCGATGGATATTACGCGCCGTTCCCATTTAAAAGCCAACGGTGGTTATGGCTATGACTTTTTATTGACCACCTTTATTCCGCAATTGCGCCAGTCAGGATTCAGTCAGGCCGATGTGGATGTGATGTTACGTGAAAATCCCTCTCAATTTTTCCAATAAGGACAGACTCATGAAAAAGATTGGCGTTGCAGGCTTACAGCGTGAGCAGATTAAAAAAACCATTGAAGCGACGGCTCCAGGCTGTTTTGAAGTTTTCATTCATAACGATATGGAAGCAGCGATGAAGGTGAAATCCGGGCAACTGGATTACTACATCGGCGCGTGTAATACCGGTGCGGGCGCGGCATTGTCGATTGCCATCGCGGTGATTGGCTATAACAAAAGTTGCACCATTGCCAAGCCTGGCATTAAAGCGAAAGACGAACATATCGCCAAAATGATCGCCGAAGGGAAAGTGGCGTTTGGGCTTTCCGTTGAGCACGTCGAACACGCGATTCCGATGTTGATTAACCATCTGAAATAAAAGGCACGACTATGGATCTGTATATTCAGATTATCGTGGTGGCGTGCCTGACGGGTATGACATCGCTTCTGGCGCATCGCTCGGCGGCTGTTTTTCATGACGGCATCCGACCGATCCTGCCGCAACTGATTGAAGGCTATATGAACCGTCGCGAGGCGGGGAGTATCGCTTTTGGTCTGAGCATTGGTTTTGTGGCCTCGGTGGGGATCTCTTTTACCCTGAAAACCGGGCTGCTAAACGCATGGCTACTCTTTCTTCCTACCGATATCCTCGGCGTACTGGCGATAAACAGCCTGATGGCGTTTGGCCTTGGCGCTATCTGGGGGATATTGATCCTCACCTGCCTGTTGCCAGTAAACCAGCTGCTGACCGCGCTACCGGTGGATGTATTAGGTAGTCTGGGGGAATTAAGCTCGCCGGTGGTTTCAGCTTTTGCACTGTTCCCACTGGTGGCGATTTTCTACCAGTTTGGCTGGAAGCAAAGTCTGATCGCCGCCGTGGTTGTGCTGATGACCCGTGTGGTAGTCGTGCGCTATTTCCCGCATCTCAATCCGGAATCCATCGAAATCTTTATTGGCATGGTAATGCTGCTGGGGATCGCGATAACTCACGACCTGCGTCATCGTGATGAAAATGACATCGATGCCAGCGGGCTTTCGGTGTTTGAAGAACGTACGTCGCGCATTATCAAAAACTTACCCTATATCGCCATTGTCGGGGCGCTGATTGCTGCCGTTGCCAGCATGAAGATTTTTGCTGGTAGCGAAGTTTCGATCTTCACACTGGAGAAAGCATATTCCGCAGGCGTAACGCCGGAACAATCGCAAACGCTGATTAATCAGGCGGCTCTGGCAGAATTTATGCGCGGACTGGGGTTTGTGCCGTTGATTGCCACCACCGCGTTAGCAACGGGTGTGTATGCAGTTGCGGGCTTTACCTTTGTTTATGCGGTGGGCTATCTCTCACCGAATCCGATGGTTGCAGCGGTATTAGGCGCAGTGGTTATTTCGGCAGAAGTCTTGCTGCTTCGTTCGATCGGCAAATGGCTGGGGCGCTACCCGTCGGTGCGTAATGCGTCGGATAACATCCGTAACGCCATGAATATGCTGATGGAAGTGGCTCTGCTGGTCGGTTCGATTTTCGCAGCAATTAAGATGGCGGGTTATACCGGATTCTCTATCGCGGTTGCCATTTACTTCCTCAACGAATCTCTGGGCCGTCCGGTACAGAAAATGGCGGCACCGGTCGTGGCAGTAATGATCACCGGCATCCTGCTGAATGTTCTTTACTGGCTTGGCCTGTTCGTTCCGGCTTAAGGAAGGCACCTATGAAGACGTTTCCTCTGCAAAGCCTGACGATTATTGAGGCGCAGCAAAAGCAGTTTGCGCTGGTGGATAGCATTTGTCGCCATTTCCCCGGCAGCGAGTTTCTTACTGGCGGTGATTTAGGGTTAACTCCAGGTCTGAATCAACCGCGTATTACCCAACGGGTGGAGCAGGTGCTGGCTGATGCATTTCACGCACAGGCCGCGGCGCTGGTGCAGGGCGCGGGGACTGGAGCGATTCGCGCCGGGCTGGCGGCTTTGCTCAAACCGGGGCAGCGTCTTCTGGTGCATGACGCGCCTGTTTATCCGACGACTCAGGTCATTGTTGAGCAGATGGGGCTGACGCTTATCACTGCTGATTTCAATGACCTGGCGGCACTGAAGCAGGCCATTGAAGAGCAACAACCGGATGCGGCGCTGGTGCAGCATACGCGCCAGCAGCCACATGACAGCTATGTGCTGGCAGATGTGCTGGCAACGTTGCGCGCGGCAGGCGTTCCAGCGTTAACCGATGACAACTATGCGGTGATGAAGGTAGCGCGAATCGGCTGCGAATGCGGGGCGAATGTCTCGACATTCTCCTGCTTCAAGCTGTTTGGGCCAGAGGGCGTTGGCGCGGTGGTAGGTGATGCCGATGTTATTCGTCGGATTCGTGCCACGCTTTACTCCGGCGGCAGCCAGATTCAGGGCGCTCAGGCGCTGGAAGTGTTGCGTGGATTGGTGTTCGCGCCGGTAATGCATGCGGTGCAGGCGGGGGTATCTGAACGGCTGCTGGCCTTGCTCAACGGTGGCGCAGTACCGGAAGTGAAAAGCGCCGTCATTGCTAATGCGCAGTCGAAGGTGTTGATTGTGGAGTTTCATCAGCCGATTGCCGCCAGGGTGCTGGAAGAGGCGCAAAAGCGCGGCGCGTTGCCTTACCCGGTGGGCGCGGAGTCGAAATATGAAATCCCGCCGCTCTTTTACCGTCTTTCCGGAACGTTTCGTCAGGCGAATCCGCAATTAGAACATTGTGCGATTCGCATTAATCCTAATCGTAGCGGTGAGGAGACGGTGTTGCGGATTTTGCGTGAGAGTATTGGCAGTATTTAATCGTTGTGAATGACGTTTACGGAGTTAATACAAAAACAAATACGCCCTCAGGTAATCCCGAGGGCGTCAGGTAATTAAATCAGCGTTAGCTAATTTCAGTCAGAGACTTACTGTGCAGTAGGACCGCAGCCGCCAATGATTTTAGAAATAGAAATTGCCGGGTGCAGCAGGTAGTCGTAAGAGCAGTTCTTTTCACGGTTTTCAATATGACCAGTACATGCAGTTAATGTTGCCAGAACTGCACCAACCAGTGCCACTTTAATAAACTTGTTCATTTTCATTCCCTATGTAAAATATATCGAGTAATATTCATTGATTATGTGAATATAAGCAAACAGCTCGCTAAAGACGATACAGGAATATCTATTATACGTCAGTGAACGGACTATGAATATTATGCTTATATTTGTAAGCCGCTGTAACTGCAGGACGTTATTAAAATAAATTAGTTAAAAGTTTGTTTTATGTATGCTGAAAATAAACATTAATATAAGTATGTTTGTAAATAAAAAAAGGCCAGAAATATCCGGCCTTAGTTAATTTTTTTTAAATTAATGGTTAGAGAACCAATTTAATTTATTGCGCAGGCCAACGACCCGACCAATAATAATTAATGATGGGCTGTTCATTTGTTGAGCCAGTTCACCTAGCTGCGCGAGCGTACCGTCAATCACGCGTTGCGTGACCGCCGTGCCGTTTTCAACAATCGCCACTGGCATTTCACCAGGCATTCCGTGTTCAATCAGTTTTTGCTGAATGGTCGCGGCCTGATTCAGCCCCATATAGAACACCAGCGTCTGTTTTTCTGCCGCCAGATTTTCCCAGTCCAGCTCGCCACCGGTTTTTAAGTGTCCGGTAATTAAGCGTACGCTCTGAGCATAATCGCGATGCGTAAGTGGAATACCCGAATAGGCAGAGCAACCAGAAGCTGCGGTAATACCCGGAACCACCGAGAACGGAATACCTGCATTGCACAGTGTTTCCAGCTCTTCGCCACCACGGCCGAAAATAAACGGATCGCCGCCTTTCAGACGCACCACGCGTTTGCCTTTTTGCGCTTCCCGCAGCAGGATCTGGTTAATCTCTTCCTGCGGTACGCAGTGATATCCCGCGCGTTTACCGACGAAGACACGATCCGCATCACGGCGTACCAGATTCATAATATCGTCAGAAACCAGACGGTCGTAGACCACCACATCAGCCTGCTGAATTTGTTGCAGACCTTTCAGCGTCAGCAGCCCGGCATCGCCCGGACCTGCACCAACCAGCACCACTTCACCACGATGATCGAGCGGTTCGTTGATTAACTGTTCGGTGGTTTCAGTAATGGCTTTCTGATCGTTGTTTGCCAGCGACTGCGCCAGGCGGTCGTTAACGAACAATTTTTCCCAGAAACGGCGACGTTCACCCATCGTGGCGAACTGTTGTTTCACTCGACCGCGTAATTGCCCGGCGTATTTCGCTACCTGGCCCAGATGTAACGGCAGTAGTGATTCAAGTTTTTCGCGCAACAGTCGCGCCAGAACCGGAGAAGTACCGCCAGAGGAGACCGCCACCATCAGCGGTGAGCGGTCAATAATCGACGGCATAATAAAGCTGGCGGCTTTCGGCGCATCGACCACGTTACAGAAGATGCGACGAGCTTCAGCGGCTTCGCTGACACGCTGGTTAAGCGCGTCATCATCCGTCGCTGCAATCGCCAGCCAGCAGGTGTCGAGAAGGCTTTCATCAAATGGCCCTTCGACGAGGGTTAACATGCCTGCATCTGCCCATGCGGTGAACTGTGGAATAAACGCTAATGCATTCACCGTTAAGCGAGCGCCTGCGTCTAACAGCAACCTTGCTTTGCGTTCCGCGACATCACCACCGCCGACAATCAGACAGTCGCGATCGCGTAATTGGCAAAATATAGGCAAATGATCCACGTAAAAACCCCTTAGTAATTAACCGGCAGCCGTTTCAGTTTGATTAAATTTGTCCGCAACCGGACGATTCGCTTTCGGCGTAGCATACCAATAACCCAATCCCATGAATACGGCGCCCGATAAAGTATTACCCAGCGTCACCCACAGCAGGTTATGACCAATACCCGCCAGCGTGTAGGCTTCGCTGTGGTTGCCGAACCAGGAGAGCGCGAACAGCGTCATGTTAGCGATGGAGTGCTCGTAGCCGGACGCGATAAATGCCAGCAGACACCACCAGATAGCGATAAATTTCGCTGCACCTTCGGTGCGCAGTGCCATCCAGATTGCCAGACAAACCAGCCAGTTACACAATGCGCCTTTGAAGAACAGTACCATTGCCGGTGCGGTAGTTTTAGCCAGCGCGACGGAGTGAACAATGCTGGTATCTACTGGCAGCAGGCTACCACCGCCCCAGCTATAGAGCATGGCAACAAAGACAGAACCGACCAGGTTACCCAGCCAGGTTTGCGGCAGGATTGCCCACATTTGCCCGTGGCTGATAGTGCCCGCTTTCACCCCAAAGGTGAGGAACATGGTGTGTCCGGTGAACAGTTCAGAACCGGCGATAATCACCAGCGTTAAGGCGATACCAAAGGTCGCGCCCATCACCAGCGGACGTACGGACGGGTCGAGCAAATTACCGAGCGTGAAAATCAGGATGATCCCAAGACCCACATACGCGCCCGCCATGGCGGAGCTGACCCAAAAGCCGAGCGGGTTATTTGCCGACAGGCGTGCAATGCGCGCAGCATTAGCCGCACACTTATTAATAGTGTCTGTAAACATTTGATTATCCTTTAAAAAATAAAAACAAAAAATAAAACAAAAAGTTTAAAAAATGTCCTGCAATATACCGAAGGTCATTACAGGACAATGCAAAAAGGGGAGGCATTGCGCCTCCCGTTAAAACATTAACCGCGCAGCTGTACCACGCCGTCTTTCACTCGAGCTTCGTAATGCTTGACGGAAAACTGCTCGTCTTCCATGCACAAGCCGTCGCTTAAGCGAAAACGCTGTTTTTTCAGCGGGCTGGCGACCCACAGCTCGCCCTGATGCTCCGCAATCAGCCCGCGTGACAGCACGCTGGATTCGAAGAACGGATCGATGTTGCTGATCGCAAACACCTGATCGCTGTGATACGGGCGGAAAATTGCTACCTGCTCGTCACCTAACAGCGCGCAGACGCCGGTTTCAGGCAGGATGTCATCGATTTTGCAGATGTCTTTCCACTGGCTCATGCGTTGTCCTCCACCAGAGTTACCGGGATACGTTCATACGGCGTTGCCGGACGGTGCTGTTCGCGCTCTGGCACCATCTGCACGTTCGGGTCACGCTTGTCGCTGTTGATGAAGTGTTTGAAGCGAGTCTGCGCAGACGGCGTATTGACCGTTTCAGTCCACTCACACACTACCGCTTCACGCAGGCGCGCCATCTCTTCTTCCAGATGTGCGTTCAGCCCCAGTTTGTCGTCAATGATCACCGCTTTCAGGTAATCAATGCCGCCTTCGAGGTTTTCTAACCACGGTGCGGTACGCGTCAGTTTGTCGGCAGTACGGATGTAGAACATCATGAAGCGGTCGAGATATTTGATCAGCGTTTCGCGATCGATATCCGCTGCCAGCAGATCCGCATGACGCGGTTTCATGCCGCCGTTACCGCAAACATACAGGTTCCAGCCTTTTTCAGTGGCGATGATACCCACGTCTTTACCCTGAGCTTCTGAACATTCACGGGTACAGCCGGAGACACCGAACTTCATTTTGTGCGGCGTACGGATGCCTTTGTAGCGGTTTTCCAGTTCCACGCCGAGGCCGACGCTGTCGCCAACGCCGTAGCGGCACCAGGTGCTACCCACGCAGGTTTTCGCCATACGTAGTGCTTTCGCATAGGCATGACCGGTTTCGAAGCCAGCTTCAATCAGCTGACGCCAGATCTCCGGCAGATCGTCTTTCTGTGCGCCAAACATCGCCAGGCGCTGAGAGCCGGTGATTTTGGTGTAGAGATTAAATTCACGCGCGATACGACCCACTGCCATCAGTCCTTCCGGGGTGATTTCACCGCCCGGAGAGCGCGGGATCACCGAGTAGGTGCCGTCTTTCTGGATGTTAGCGAGGAAGTTATCGTTAGAATCCTGCAGCGGAGTATGTTCCGGCTTCAGAATGTATTCGTTCCAGCAGGAGGCCAGCAGCGAACCGACGGTCGGTTTACAAACTTCACAACCGTAACCTTTGCCGTGTTTCGCCAGCAGTTCTTCGAAGGTTTTAATGCCTTCAACGCGGATCAAATGGAACAGTTCCTGACGCGAATAAGCAAAGTGTTCGCACAGGTTGTTGTTAACTTCGATGCCCTGTTTCGCCAGTTCCGCGTTCAGTACCTGAGTGACCAGCGGGATACAGCCACCGCAGCCAGTACCCGCTTTGGTTTCGGCTTTCAGCGCCGCAACGGTGTGGCAGCCTTTGTTGATGGCAGCAATCAGATCACCTTTGGTGACGTCGAAGCAGGAGCAGATTTGCGCGCTGTCCGGCAGTTTATCAACACCGATAGACGGCTTGCCGCTACCAGAGTGCGCCGGCAGGATCAGGGAATCCGGGTTTTCCGGCAGCTCGATAGCATTCAGCACCAGTTGCAGCAGGTTACCGTAGTCGCTGGTATCGCCCACCAGTACCGCACCGAGCAGGGTTTTGTTGTCTTCGCTGACAATCAGGCGTTTGTAGATCTCTTTGCTTTCGTCGAGGTAAACGTAGCTACGTGCGCCAGGCGTGCGACCGTGCGCATCACCAATACCGCCTACGTCTACGCCCAGCAGTTTCAGCTTGGCGCTAAGGTCAGCACCTTCAAAGGCGTTTTCGCTACCGAGAATGTGGTCAACGGCGACCTGCGCCATTTTGTAGCCAGGTGCTACCAGACCAAATACACGGTTGTTCCAGCTTGCGCATTCACCGATGGCGTAGATATCCGGATCGGAAGTCTGGCAGGAATCATTAATGACGATACCCCCACGCGGAGCAACGTCCAGACCACACTGGGTTGCCAGCTTATCGCGCGGACGGATACCGGTAGAGAAGACGATAAAGTCAACTTCCAGCTCGCTGCCGTCGGCAAAACGCATGGTTTTACGCGCTTCGACACCTTCCTGCACAATCTCAAGGGTGTTTTTGCTGGTGTGAACGCGTACACCCATACTTTCGATTTTGCGACGCAGCTGCTCGCCACCCATCTGATCAAGCTGTTCTGCCATCAGCATAGGGGCAAATTCGATAACGTGGGTTTCAATACCTAAGTTTTTCAGCGCGCCAGCGGCTTCCAGACCTAACAGGCCGCCACCAACAACGGCACCGCGCTTGCTGCGACGTGCGCAGGATTCAATGGCGTTGAGGTCTTCAATGGTGCGATAGACAAAGCAGTCCTGAGTATCAGAACCTTTGATTGGCGGGATCCACGGGTAGGAACCGGTCGCCATGATCAGCTTGTCATAAAAAACGGTGCGCCCGGCGCTGGAGTGGATCACCTTCTCCTGACGGTTGATGGTGATAGCGCGTTCGCCGACCAGAACTTTAATGCCGTGTTTCTCGTAGAAGCCTTCGCGCACCAGCGACAGCTCTTCGGCGGTGTGGTGAGAGAAGTAAGACGAGAGGTGTACGCGGTCATAAGCGATGCGCGGTTCTTCACAGAAAACGGTAATATCAAAGTTGGCCGCATCAGATTTATCAAGAAGATCTTCGATAAAGCGATGGCCGACCATACCGTTACCGATAATTGCGAGTCTGACTTTGCTCATTTTTGCCTCGATTTCTTTTTTATTATCGCCTACCTTAACGATTCAGCAACCCCGCTTATTGATGTAAATCAAATTCACCTTTATATACTCCTTAAGTGGTATATTGCTGATTTGTATAAATTTTCTTAAGTCACGGAATTGTCTGACATTTCATGTTTGTGTAAAAAACACACAAAATGAAAGGTTTTATAGAGATGAAGGCACGTTGCGGGGGAAGAGAAGAAAAGGCCGGACGACGATAGCGCCGCCCGGCATGAGCAATTAATGAGAGGTCAGGGTGTTGTGCTGACGGTGACGGCTGACAAAACCTAACAGGAAGCACATCACGAATACCACAGCGTACAGACCGTTTGCAGTGAGCAGTGCTGCCTGTGGACCGCTATGTTCAACAATCGGTCCGGTAACCACAAAGGTCAACATGGTGCCGATGGTCCCGCAGGTCAGGACAAAGTTAACCAGTTTTGGCGATGGTACTTTGGTCTGCTGTGAACCCAGGGTGATGATGGTGGTATAGATCGCGCTGGAGAAGAAGCCCAGGGCGAGAATTGACCACGCCATATGTGCCGGTGTTCCGGTGTTAAAGACATACATCAGAATCGCAGCCAGACCAGCCAGTACGGTCAGAATGCGTTGCAGATCAAAGAAGCGAAGAATAAAGCTGAATGCCCACATGCCAACCATGTACGACATCCAGAAGTTGCTTACCAGCGTACCTGCATCGTTCAGGCTCATGCCCAAACCTTTGGCATACTCCGGCACCCAGGAGATAAAACCTAACTGACCGAGGATGTAGCACAGTGCCGCAATGGAGAGAAACAGCACGCCGATCCCCCATTTTTCTTTCGCTACCGGAGCGTCAGTTTTTGGCGCATGTTTGCCCAGCGCCGGGAACTCACAGCCGAAGGTCAGAACAAAGATAGCGACGTAAACCAGTCCGATGCAGGCATAAACCCAGTACCACTCAATGCTGCGTGCCAGCAGATACGCGGCGATCATCGGGAAAATCATCCCGGCCATACTGAAGAAGGAGTCGGTAAATAACAGGCGGGAACCGCGCTGACGCCCTTCATACATTTGCGTTATCAGGAACGTACCAATCGACATGGTGATGCCGCTAACCACCCCGAGAATGAACATCGCCGCCGAGAACAGCGCCAGGCTGTGGCTGAACATCAAACCGGCAACCGCCAGCACCATCAGGAGAAAGCCAAAACGTAACTGCGTTTTCAACGGGACGATTTCCATCAGCCAGGCGTTGAGGAAGATGGAGATTAAAATGCCGGCGTTGAGGAAGGTGAAGGTATTACTCATACTGGAAACAGGCAGATTGAAATAATCGGCGATGTTTCCCATCACCATCCCGGTGACAATAACCAACGCACCGGTCAGTGCGTAGGAGAGAAAGCTAATCCATGTGAGCTTGATGCGATTGCTGTTAGTCATGATTGGCCTGCGTTAAAAGATAAAATGGCATAGTGGATATGCTGCGAGCGGGCGATTTTAGGTGATTTTGTGATCTGATTAAATATTTAATTGCAAACGGTTGCTAATTTGCAATGTTTAAAGTGATTCTCATCACGAAATATACGTGATCATCAGGTTACATATATTTCAAGTGCGTAAAATTAGGTAAAGGAATGGCCTTGTCATTGAAGGCTATTTAGAATCTCTCCACTTGCTTTTTTTCTGCTCTGTTAAGGAAATCTCATGTTCAAATCGACCCTGGCAGCTGTTGTAGCTGTTTTCGCTCTTTCTGCTCTCTCACCTGAAGCAATGGCAGCGAAAGGGGATCCGCACGTATTGTTAACAACCTCTGCTGGTAATATCGAACTGGAGCTGGATAGCCAGAAAGCGCCAGTATCAGTGCAAAATTTCGTCGATTATGTGAACAGCGGCTTTTATAACAACACCACTTTTCACCGGGTGATCCCGGGCTTTATGATTCAGGGTGGTGGATTTACCGAGCAGATGCAGCAGAAAAAACCGAATCCGCCGATCAAAAATGAGGCTGATAACGGTCTGCGTAACACCCGTGGCACCATCGCGATGGCGCGTACTGCCGACAAAGACAGCGCTACCAGCCAGTTCTTTATCAACGTTGCCGATAACGCCTTCCTCGACCACGGTCAGCGTGATTTTGGTTACGCGGTATTTGGTAAAGTGGTGAAAGGCATGGATGTTGCTGACAAGATTTCCCAGGTCCCAACCCATGATGTTGGCCCGTACCAGAATGTGCCGTCAAAACCGGTAGTTATCCTTTCCGCTAAAGTCCTGCCGTAAGGATTTCTCGCGCGGGTAATCTTGCCCGCGCCTCTGCTCTCCCGGCGTAACCTGGATTTGCCGCTTATACTTGTGGCAAACGGACACGTTCAGGGAGGCATCAAGTGAAGAAACTCACCGATAAGCAAAAGTCCCGTCTCTGGGAGCTTCAGCGTAATCGTAATTTCCAGGCCAGCCGCCGCCTTGAAGGCGTTGAGATGCCATTAGTCACTCTTACTGCCGCAGAGGCTTTAGCACGCATTGAAGAGCTGAGGAGGCATTATGAGCGATAAATTTGGCGAAGGGCGCGACCCGTATCTTTATCCTGGCCTTGATATCATGCGTAATCGACTGAACATTCGCCAGCAGCAGCGTCTGGAACAGGCCGCTTACGAAATGACGGCACTGCGTGCCGCGACCATTGAGCTTGGTCCACTGGTGCGCGGTTTACCGCATTTGCGTGCTATTCACCGCCAGCTGTATCAGGATATTTTCGACTGGGCAGGGCAACTGCGCGAAGTTGATATTTATCAGGGCGATACGCCGTTCTGCCACTTTGCCTATATCGAAAAAGAGGGCAATGCCCTGATGCAGGATCTGGAGGAAGAAGGTTATCTGGTTGGTCTTGAGAAAGCGAAGTTCGTCGAGCGGCTGGCGCACTACTATTGTGAAATTAACGTCCTGCATCCATTTCGTGCGGGAAGCGGCCTGGCACAGCGGATCTTCTTCGAGCAACTGGCGATTCATGCCGGCTATCAACTGAACTGGCAAGGTATTGGTGAAGAGGCCTGGAATCAGGCGAATCAGAATGGGGCAATGGGTGACCTTACGGCTCTGCAGACGATATTTAGCAAAGTGGTAAGCGAAGCCGGGGAATCTGAGTAAAATAGCGCGGTTCTTTCGTACCGGAGCCGCCATGATCCTGCTTATTGATAACTACGATTCTTTCACCTGGAACCTCTACCAGTACTTTTGTGAACTGGGGGCCGATGTGCTGGTTAAGCGCAACGATGCGTTGACACTGGTGGATATCGACGCCCTTAAACCACAAAAAATTGTCATATCACCCGGCCCCTGTACGCCAGATGAAGCCGGGATCTCCCTTGAAGTTATTCGCCACTATGCCGGACGCTTGCCGATTCTTGGCGTCTGCCTCGGTCATCAGGCGATGGCGCAGGCTTTTGGTGGCAAAGTTGTGCGTGCCGCAAAGGTCATGCACGGTAAAACCTCACCGATTACGCATAACGGCCAGGGCGTATTCCAGGGGCTGGCGAATCCACTCACCGTGACGCGCTACCATTCGCTGGTGGTGGAACCTGACTCATTGCCAGCGTGCTTTGACGTGACTGCCTGGAGCGAAACCGGGGAGATTATGGGGATTCGTCATCGCCAGTGGGATCTTGAAGGTGTGCAGTTCCATCCGGAAAGCATTCTCAGCGAGCAGGGGCATCAACTGCTGGCGAATTTCCTGCATCGCTGATTTCTGGTTGCTATCTAGTGATTTTTTATGCATATTTTGTGATTATAATTTCACATTGGTTTATGCGTAACAGGGTGATCATGAGATGGCAACTGAACAAGCAGCAATTACACGCGCGACTTTCGATGAAGTGATCCTGCCGATTTATGCACCGGCAGAGTTTATTCCGGTAAAAGGTCAGGGCAGCCGAGTCTGGGATCAGCAAGGCAAGGAGTATGTCGATTTCGCGGGTGGGATTGCGGTAACGGCGTTAGGCCATTGCCATCCGGCGCTGGTGGAAGCGTTAAAAACCCAGGGGGAAACCCTGTGGCATATCAGCAACGTTTTCACCAATGAACCGGCACTGCGTCTCGGGCGTAAACTGATTGAGACGACGTTTGCCGAACGCGTGGTGTTTATGAACTCCGGTACGGAAGCCAACGAAACCGCCTTTAAACTGGCGCGTCACTACGCCTGCGTGCGTCATAGTCCGTTCAAAACCAAAATCATCGCCTTCCATAACGCCTTTCATGGTCGCTCGTTGTTTACCGTTTCTGTGGGCGGGCAGCCGAAATATTCCGACGGCTTTGGGCCAAAACCGGCAGATATTATCCACGTGCCTTTTAATGATCTTCACGCAGTGAAAGCGGTGATGGATGACCATACCTGCGCGGTGGTGGTTGAGCCGATTCAGGGCGAGGGCGGCGTGACGGCGGCGACGCCAGCGTTTTTGCAGGGCTTGCGTGAGTTGTGCGATCAGCATCAGGCATTATTGGTGTTTGATGAAGTGCAGTGTGGAATGGGGCGGACTGGCGATCTGTTTGCTTATATGCACTACGGCGTGACGCCAGATATTTTGACCTCTGCGAAAGCCCTGGGCGGCGGCTTCCCGATTAGCGCCATGCTGACCACGGCGGAGATTGCTTCAGCGTTTCATCCTGGTTCTCACGGTTCCACCTACGGCGGTAATCCACTGGCCTGTGCAGTCGCGGGCGCGGCATTTGATATCATCAATACACCGGATGTGCTGGAAGGCATTCAGGTGAAACGTCAGCGTTTTGTTGACCATTTGCAGAAGATTGACCAGCAGTTTGATGTGTTTAGCGATATTCGCGGCATGGGGTTGTTGATTGGCGCGGAGCTGAAACCACAATACAAAGGTCAGGCGCGTGATTTCCTTTATGCGGGCGCAGAGGCTGGCGTAATGGTGCTGAACGCCGGGCCGGATGTGATGCGTTTTGCGCCGTCGCTGGTGGTGGAAGATGCGGATATCGATGAAGGGATGCAACGTTTCGCCCACGCGGTGGCGAAGGTGGTTGGGGCGTAAATAAGACGCGTCATCGTCGCATCAGGCAAAAGATGTCGGATGCGGCGTGAACGCCTTATCCGACCTACGGTTCGAGTGTATGCTTGTCGGCTGATAAGACGCGTCAGCGTCGCATCAGGCAAAAGATGTCGCTTCTGGCAATGAATTGATTACGCCTTCGAATCCCGCAACTTGCGACTCAACCAAATCCCGTGATGCGGTCGCTGACGCCACGCCATCGACGATATGGTGTGCATGGTATTCAGATGGCCAATAACCCGTTGTAAATGCTGTTCCAGGGTACCAGCCGCGCCTTCGTGCGGCAGCATCTCTGGCGCGTCTATGATATTGGCGTCACCAGACCCGCCCGGCTCGTCATATTCCAGCCGCTGTTGACAGCGTTGAATAGCGATTTCACAAGACTGCAAATACTCTTGCGCCAGCTCCTGTGGTAATGTCCGGTGTTCTCGCGCCAGCGTGGTCATGGCATTAATATGTTCAACAATAAACTGACTATGTGTTACCCACAGTTTCATGTCAGCCAGATAATGGCTGTTAAATGCGGGTTCCTGCATCGCTTGATTTAATGAGTTATACAGAGTGTTATGTGCCTGATTAACCCGCATTCGCTGCCAGGCCAGTGGTGTTGGTTGCGGATCTTTACTCAGGATCAGACGAATCGCTTCCTGGTAGGTTTCTAAAGCATCATGGGCGTTCTTACGCAATAACCCGCTCTGCCACTGCGGCCACAGCCATACCGTGCCACCGAAGGCAATCAAACAACCAATAATGGTATCGATAAGACGCGGAATGATGTATTGCTCGCCGTTCAGCCACAACAGTTGCAGGGTATACACCGCAGTAATGGTAAAGCCGACCGTTGCCCAGCCGTAGTTTTTGCGCAATATCAGGTAGCTGGCGAGGGTGGTAAACAGCATCAGCGTCAGGGTGTAACCTTCGGGAATTTTAAAGTGCAGCGCCACGCCCGCAATGATTAACCCGACCACGGTTCCCACGGAGCGATTCACAATCCTCAGACGGGTCGCGCCGTAACCATTTTGTGTCACCAGCAACACCGTCATCAGGATCCAATACGACTTCGGCAGATGCAGCGCGGTCCCCATCAAACTGGCGACGCTTAACATCACACTGAGTCGCCCGGCATTGCGCAGTGCCGGAGATTTCAATGAAAGATAACTTTTTAACGCCGGAAGTAATGGCATCCGCCGCTGTTTATCCGCCAGCAGATCGCGGGCATAGAGCGGTTTCTGGGTACGCAGCACACGAGCGATGCGGCTGAAGTGCCAGTAGCAGAATTGCCCAACAGGATTATCCGGGTGCTGACGGGCGATTTTCTCCAGTGCGCCAATTTGCTTCTCCATCGTAAAACGCGTCGGCAGGCGATGGTAAAGAATGTCATCAGCCAGCACGCGCAGCCGAGCGGCGACGGTTTGCGCATTCCAGCGGATAACTTCCTCCGCATGGCTACGCTCGACCAACTTTTGCACCTCTTCAGGTTGATGCAAACTGACCGAAATATGTTCCTGTAAATCCAGAGCTTCCTGGAAAATGCGCAACATCCGCTTGTAGTCAGTATTATTTTGCGCGGAAAGCATGTGCATTTGCTGATAGCACTGGGTAATTAAATCGACCGCTTTTTGCTGGCGTACCAGTAGTGGCGGGAGCGCTTTTTCGGGATCGGTGTGCTGAGTGAGCAGACTGTATTTGATTTCACAGTAATCAGCCAGTTCACGGTAGAGCAGACTAAGTGATTCGCGTAGGGGTTGTTCGCGCCAGATCCAGAACCAAAACCAATTAAACAGCCCGTACCAGAGTGTGCCTAACGCATAAATGAGCAATGGCTCCCATACCGGCATATATCCCGCCAGACTGAGGGTAAAAATGGCAGCCAGCAGCGATGCAGGAAGCAATTTTGCGTGTAATGGCCCAAGCTCGGCAGTGACGCCAAGTACCAGCGTTAACCCGGTCAGTAGAAAGGGCAGGGGGATATCTTTTTCCAACAGCAGCTGTGTCAATAAGCTACAGGTAGCAAACAGCGACGCGCCAATAATCAAGCGTTTGAAAAAACGTTTATGGGGGGTATCAAGCCCCGCAATATTGCAACAGGCAGGGACGAGTGAAAACAGCAGGCCGAGTCTTAATTCGCCAAACAACAGACCAACGGCCACGGGCAAACATAGCACCAGTGTTTGTCGTAGTGCATAGTTGATATCAGGATGATAAATCAGTCTGCGCCACATCGGTTTAAACAAAATGGCGCGCTACCAGGTAACGCGCCACTCCGATGGGGTTAACGGGTGCCGTAAACGACGATGGTTTTACCGTGTGCGGAGATCAGGTTCTGATCTTCCAGCATCTTCAGAATGCGCCCCACGGTTTCACGAGAACAGCCGACAATTTGACCAATTTCCTGACGGGTAATTTTAATTTGCATACCGTCCGGGTGAGTCATGGCATCCGGTTGTTTTGCCAGATTCAGCAGCGTCTGCGCGATGCGACCTGTAACGTCGAGGAAAGCGAGGTTGCCCACTTTCTCTGAAGTGACTTGCAGACGACGCGCCATCTGCGCGGAGAGACGCATCAGAATATCCGGGTTAACCTGAATTAATTGACGAAATTTTTTGTAGGAAATTTCAGCTACTTCACAGGCGGTTTTTGCACGTACCCATGCGCTACGTTCCTGGCCTTCTTCAAACAGGCCCAATTCGCCAATAAAATCACCCTGATTCAGATAGGAGAGGATCATTTCTTTACCCTCCTCGTCTTTGATCAGCACTGCCACAGAGCCTTTAACGATGTAGTACAGCGTTTCCGCTTTTTCACCCTGGTGAATAAGCGTGCTCTTGGATGGATACTTATGAATGTGGCAATGAGACAAGAACCATTCGAGAGTCGGGTCTGTTTGCGGTTTGCCAAGCACCATGCGCGGTTATCCTCTGTTATAAGCTTTCTCCAGAGCCAGAAAACGGCGCTGTCTCTGGGTTGCCGAAATGTGCTTCCCGCTACCTGGGAAGGGGCTATCAACTGAACTGCACGGTAATGTGACGTCCTTTACATACATGCAGTACATCAATGTATTACTGTAGCATCCTGACTGTTTTAGCATAGCTTTCGCTCTGTGTCTCCTGGTGTCTCGCTTCAGCATGACCCAGGTCGCCTTCCGTTGCGCGATTTGGTCAGTACGCGTACTCTGTCAGGAAAATTGACGCAATGGAGTTCCGATTATGCAAGCGCGTGTGAAGTGGGTTGAAGGGTTAACTTTTTTGGGCGAATCCGCCTCTGGTCACCAGATTTTAATGGATGGCAACTCCGGCGATAAAGCGCCCAGCCCGATGGAAATGGTGCTGATGGCGGCGGGTGGCTGTAGCGCCATTGATGTGGTTTCTATCCTGCAAAAAGGGCGTCAGGATGTGGTTGATTGTGAAGTAAAACTAACCTCTGAACGCCGCGAAGAGGCTCCGCGCCTGTTTACCCATATCAATTTGCATTTTATCGTCACCGGTCGCGACCTGAAGGACGCAGCGGTTGCGCGTGCGGTGGATCTCTCTGCTGAGAAATATTGTTCAGTGGCGCTGATGCTGGAAAAAGCCGTGAATATTACCCACTCGTATGAAGTGGTTGCCGCGTGATTTAACTATCCCGTTGTGACGCCGGATAGTATTTTATCCGGCTTATTAGCGACGCTACTCGATTTTCTTCCCTTCCATCAGTCGTTGCACCAGCGGCAGCATAATTAACTCCATTGCCAGACCCATTTTGCCGCCCGGCACCACTAATGTATTGATGTGGGAAATGAATGAGCCCTGCAACATCGCCAGTAGCCAGGGGAAATCGATCCCTTCCAGATTACGAAAATGGATCACCACAAAGCTTTCATCCAGCGATGGAATGCCTTTTGCCGCGAACGGGTTTGAAGTGTCGACGGTGGGAACGCGCTGGAAGTTAAGATGGGTGCGGGAAAACTGCGGCGTGATGTAGTTGATATAGTCTTCCATTGAACGCACTACAGAGTCCATCACTGCTTCTCGTGAGTGCCCGCGCTCGCTGGTGTCGCGGATCAGTTTTTGAATCCACTCAAGGTTAACGATAGGCACCACGCCAACCAGTAAGTCTACATGCTGCGCAACGTTATGCTGTGGCGTGACTACGCCGCCGTGTAAACCTTCATAAAACAGTACATCAGTGGGTTCCGGTAAAGGTTGCCAGGGGGTGAATGTCCCCGGTACCTGATTCCACGGTACGGCTTCGTCGTAGGTATGCAGATATTTGCGAGATTTCCCTTTGCCGCTCTGGCCGTATTCAATAAAGGTCTGTTCCAGCAGGCCGAAGTCGTTGGCTTCGGGACCGAAGTAGCTGATATGCCGCCCGGCGTCGCGCGCTTTGCGGATCGCCATGTCCATTTCCGGGCGGGTGTAGCGGTGAAAACTGTCGCCTTCCACCTCGGCGGCTTGCAGATTTAACTGGGCGAATATTTTACGAAACGCGAGGCTGGTGGTGGTGGTCCCCGCGCCGCTGGATCCTGTTACCGCAATGACCGGATGTTTGGCAGACATAGTAACTCCATGACTTAGCTATCATTATTATCTCGTCCGCCGACGGTTGCAGGTTATTCGCGAAACTGACTGCGCGGCATGATATTGACCGTCTCGTGCAGTTCCGACCAGACCAGTACCGCTTCTCCGCACTGTAGCTGGCGTTTGACGTCGGCGACTTTCTGTTCAAGCGTACGCTCTTGTTCACCATAATCGGTGCCTTCACGTAACACAAAGCTTTCAATTAAATTTTCCAGCGTTTCAGGGGAGATGTCTTGCCAGGGAATCAACATGATTTCGCCTCCAGATACGTTGTTAACCAGTCAGGAATGCGTGACTCCAGCCACATTTGCGGGTGAAGTAATGTACCGCCAATAAAACCAACATGACCCCCATGTTCGGTCAGTTGATACTCTACTTGCGGAGGAAGATTTTCCGGTTTCGGGATCACCTGATGATCCATAAACGGATCGTCTTTGGCGTGAATAATCAGCGTCGGTTTAGCGATCCGATTGAGCATCGGCATGGCGCTACACTGACGATAATAGTCGATAGCGTCGGCGTAGCCATGAATTCTGGCGGTGATCAGATCGTCAAATTCACGGATGCGACGTACCGATTTTAACTGCGCGAGATTAATCGGCAGCGTACCGGGGTAGGCCGCCAGCTTGCGCGCAGCATTGGCTTTTAGCAGGTTCAGCAAATAACGCTGATAAACGCGGGAAAAGCCCTTTTCCATATGGTAACTACAGGCTTCCAGCACAAATGGCGCGGAGACAATCACCGCCGCATCAATCGGGAGATCATTGCCTTCCTTTGCCAGCAAACAGGCCAGCATATTACCGCCTAGCGAATAGCCGACGGCAGCCGTTGGCGCATGGCCAAATTCGCGTTGCAGCCAGCGTAAAAACCAACTGGCATCTTCGGTTTCGCCCGAATGGTAAATGCGGTGCATGCGGTTAGGTTCACCGCTGCATCCGCGAAAATGCATCACCACACCCAGCCAGCCGCGCTTTTTCGCCGCATCAACCAGGCCGTGGGCGTAAGGGCTATTGAGGCTGCCTTCGAGCCCGTGAAACACCACTAAACGCGGTTTATGTCTCGCCTGTGCAGGATCTTCACTCCACGCGAGATCGACAAAATCACCGTCGGGCAACTCCAGCCGCTGCCAGTGCGGAGTAAATTTCACCTGACGACGAAACAGACGCGGCAGCATGGTTTGTAGATGGCAATTGCTGAAACCGCGCATAGGGATGAATTCAGCACTGCTACTGAATTCATTGGCATCGGTCGTCGTTATCTGCGCCATCAGTTGCTTTGGCCTTCCAGCAGCATCTGCTCAAGCTGCTCCTGGGCTTCCAGCCATGCCATTTCGCACTCTTCCAGGCCGGATTTGGCGCTGGCTTGCTGTTGCAGGCAGGCGGTCAGCTCCGCTTTACGGCTCTGGTCGTACAGTTCGCTGTCGCCCAGCTTCTCTTCCGCCTGCGCCAGTTGCGCATTCAGCTTCTCCATCTCTTTTTCCAGACGGGCGATCTCTTTACGCAGTGGCTGGGTTTGCGCACGCAGCTCCGCTTCCCGACGCTTCTGATCTTTACGTGCCTGGGCGCTGTTCGCGTTCTCTTTTGGCGCGTCGTCGGCCTGGTTTTCCTGCTTTTGTACGTCGCTCAACCACTGTTGATAATCTTCCAGATCGCCGTCGAACGGTTCGACTTTACGATCGTGAACCAGATAGAGATCGTCAGTGGTGGAACGCAGCAAATGACGGTCGTGCGAAACGACAACCAGCGCGCCTTCAAACTCGATCAACGCTTCAGTCAGTGCCTGACGCATGTCGAGGTCAAGGTGGTTGGTCGGTTCGTCGAGCAGCAGCAGATTCGGACGCTGCCAGACAATTAATGCCAGCACCAGGCGGGCTTTTTCACCACCGGAAAATCGGCGCGTTTCTTCCGTCACTTTATCGCCCTGGAAACCAAAGCCGCCGAGATAGTCACGCAGTTTTTGCTCCAGCTCCTGCGGCGCTAAACGTGCCAGATGTTGAATAGGCGATTCGTCGGCGCGCAGGTATTCAAGTTGATGCTGGGCGAAGTAGCCGAGCTTGATCCCTTTCGCCAGACCAATTTCACCGCTGACTGGCGCAAGTTCACCGGCTAACAGTTTGATTAATGTCGATTTACCCGCGCCGTTGCGGCCTAACAGACCAATGCGCGAGCCGGGGACCAGATTCAGTTTAATCGAGTCGAGAATAATGCGATCGCCATAGCCTGCGCTGACTTTTTCCATCTTCAGTAACGGATTTGGCAGGCTTTCCGGCGCGCGGAAGCTAAAGCGGAACGGGTTGTCGACGTGCGCCGGGGCAATCAGCTCCATACGCTCGAGCATCTTAATGCGGCTCTGGGCCTGCTTCGCTTTGGTGGCTTTGGCACGGAAACGGTCGATATAACTTTGCAGATGCGCTACGCGTTCCTGCTGGCTTTCATACATCGCTTGTTGCTGCGCCAGACGGGTGGCGCGCTGTACTTCAAACGAACTGTAGTTACCGGTGTACTCGAACATGCTTTGTTGTTCGATATGAATAATTTTATCCACTATCGGATCGAGGAAGTCGCGGTCGTGAGAGATCAGGATCAGCGTGCCCTGATAGCTCTTCAGCCATTTTTCCAGCCAGATAACGGCATCGAGATCGAGGTGGTTAGTCGGTTCGTCGAGCAGCAGCAAGTCTGAACGGCAAATCAGCGCCTGGGCAAGGTTAAGACGCATACGCCAGCCACCGGAGAAATCACTCACCGGGCGCTCCAGTTGTTCATTGCTGAAACCGAGGCCGTGCAGCAGGCTGGCGGCACGGGAACGAATACTCCATGCGTCAATAGCATCCAGCTTGCCATGAATGGTCGCAATGGCGTGCCCGTCGTTACGTTCGTTGGCGTCGTGTAGCTGCGCTTCCAGTTGACGATATTCACGGTCGCCGTCAATGACATATTCCAGCGCCGCTTGCGGTAACGCCGGCGTTTCCTGATTCACCCACGCCAGTTGCCAGCTTCCCGGAAAGGTGTAGCTGCCGCCGTCGGCGCTGATTTCATTTTTCAGCAATGCCAGCAGGGTAGATTTACCACAGCCGTTTTTACCCACCAGGCCGACTTTCTGCCCAGGGTTGATGGTGGCGGTGGCATTATCCAGCAGGACGCGCACGCCGCGACGAATTTGTAACGAGGAGAAAACAATCATAAGGCGCCGTATGTTCAGACTATGTTAACTTATCATTATGATAATGTAATGTATGGGCGAGCTGCCGCACCGGGCGCAATGGTAGCCCAAAACAGCGACTATACACAAAAACCATACCGGGAGGGGGATGATGTCTCAGTCAGCGAAAGTTTTGCTGCTGTATGCCCATCCGGAATCTCAGGACTCGGTGGCAAACCGGGTACTGCTTAAACCGGCCACGCAGCTCAGCAATGTTACCGTGCACGACCTTTACGCGCACTATCCCGATTTTTTTATTGATATCCCCCGTGAGCAGGCATTACTGCGCGAGCACGAGGTGATTGTCTTTCAGCATCCTCTTTATACCTATAGCTGCCCGGCGCTACTGAAAGAGTGGCTGGACCGGGTATTAAGTCGTGGTTTTGCCAGCGGGCCGGGGGGAAACCAACTGGCGGGAAAGTACTGGCGTAGCGTGATTACCACCGGCGAGCCGGAAAGTGCTTACCGTTATGACGCATTGAATCGCTACCCGATGAGCGATGTTCTGCGCCCCTTTGAACTGGCGGCGGGCATGTGCCGGATGCATTGGTTAAGCCCCATCATTATTTACTGGGCGAGACGGCAAAGCGCACAGGAGCTGGCGAGCCACGCCAGAGCCTACGGTGACTGGCTGGCAAATCCGCTGTCTCCAGGAGGCCGCTGATGGAAGGTTCCGATTTTTTACTCGCAGGAGTGCTGTTTCTCTTCGCGGCGGTGGTTGCGGTGCCGCTGGCATCGCGGCTGGGTATTGGCGCTGTGTTGGGATATTTGCTGGCAGGGATTGCAATTGGCCCGTGGGGGCTGGGGTTTATTAGCGACGTCGATGAGATCCTCCACTTTTCGGAGCTCGGCGTGGTATTCCTGATGTTTATCATCGGCCTGGAGTTGAATCCTTCCAAACTTTGGCAATTGCGACGCTCGATTTTTGGCGTAGGCGCGGCACAGGTGCTGTTAAGCGCGGCGTTGCTGGCGGGATTATTGATGCTGACGGATTTCGCCTGGCAGGCGGCGGTGGTCGGTGGCATTGGCCTTGCGATGTCTTCAACTGCAATGGCGTTGCAATTGATGCGTGAGAAAGGGATGAATCGCAGCGAATCCGGGCAGTTAGGTTTCTCGGTACTGCTGTTTCAGGATCTGGCGGTGATCCCGGCACTGGCGTTAGTGCCGTTGTTGGCGGGGTCGGCAGATGAACATTTCGACTGGATGAAGATCGGTATGAAGGTGCTGGCGTTTGTCGGCATGCTGATTGGCGGGCGCTATTTACTGCGTCCGGTATTCCGTTTTATTGCAGCTTCTGGCGTGCGGGAAGTGTTCACCGCCGCGACGCTGCTGCTGGTGTTGGGTTCCGCATTGTTTATGGATGCGCTGGGGCTGTCGATGGCGCTCGGTACGTTTATTGCGGGCGTGCTGCTGGCGGAAAGTGAATATCGCCATGAACTGGAAACGGCTATCGATCC
This sequence comes from Escherichia sp. E3659, assembly GCF_005781135.1. Taxonomy (NCBI): domain Bacteria; kingdom Pseudomonadati; phylum Pseudomonadota; class Gammaproteobacteria; order Enterobacterales; family Enterobacteriaceae; genus Escherichia; species Escherichia sp. E3659. The sequence continues at coordinate 212,356 of NZ_VATQ01000027.1, forward strand.
CTTCAAAGGCTTGCTGCTCGGTTTGTTCTTTATCTCTGTCGGCATGTCGCTCAATCTCGGGGTGCTTTATACCCATCTGTTGTGGGTAGTGATAAGCGTGGTTGTGCTGGTGGCGGTGAAAATTCTCGTGCTGTATCTGCTGGCGCGATTGTATGGCGTGCGTAGCTCAGAGCGGATGCAGTTTGCTGGCGTGTTGAGTCAGGGCGGTGAGTTTGCCTTTGTGCTCTTTTCTACCGCTTCTTCACAACGCTTATTCCAGGGCGACCAGATGGCGCTGTTGCTGGTGACGGTGACGCTTTCCATGATGACCACGCCGTTGCTGATGAAGCTGGTGGATAAATGGCTATCCCGCCAGTTTAACGGACCGGAAGAAGAAGACGAAAAACCGTGGGTCAACGATGATAAACCCCAGGTCATTGTCGTGGGCTTCGGGCGTTTTGGTCAGGTGATTGGTCGTTTGCTGATGGCAAATAAAATGCGCATTACCGTGCTGGAGCGGGATATCAGCGCCGTTAACCTGATGCGTAAATACGGCTACAAAGTTTATTACGGCGACGCCACGCAGGTAGATCTTTTACGTTCTGCGGGTGCAGAGGCCGCTGAGTCTATCGTCATTACCTGTAACGAGCCGGAAGACACCATGAAGCTGGTGGAAATATGCCAGCAGCACTTCCCGCATTTGCATATTCTTGCGCGAGCGCGCGGACGTGTGGAAGCGCATGAGTTATTACAGGCCGGGGTGACGCAGTTTTCCCGTGAGACATTCTCCAGTGCATTAGAGCTGGGGCGCAAAACGCTGGTCACGCTTGGCATGCATCCGCATCAGGCGCAGCGCGCGCAACTGCATTTTCGCCGCCTGGATATGCGAATGCTGCGGGAGTTAATCCCGATGCATGCTGATACCGTACAAATTTCTCGCGCCAGGGAAGCCCGACGCGAACTGGAAGAGATTTTCCAGCGTGAGATGCAACAAGAACGACGCCAGCTGGACGGCTGGGATGAATTTGAGTAGAGGGTAAAGATGGCAATCCGAAAACGTTTTATTGCGGGCGCAAAATGCCCGGCCTGTCAGGCGCAAGATTCCATGGCGATGTGGCGCGAAAATAATATTGATATTGTTGAATGCGTTAAGTGCGGACACCAGATGCGAGAAGCAGACAAAGAAGCCCGCGATCACGTTCGCAAAGATGAGCAAGTGATCGGGATTTTTCATCCGGACTAGCGATATGCGCCGAGTTTTTTTAAGCTAGTGAGTACACGGCTGCAGAATTCCGCTACAATCTGCGCCACTATTCTTCCCATGCTCAGGAGATATCATGAAAGTAGCAAAAGACCTGGTGGTCAGCCTGGCCTATCAGGTACGTACAGAAGACGGTGTGTTGGTTGATGAGTCTCCGGTGAGTGCGCCGCTGGACTATCTGCATGGTCACGGTTCCCTGATCTCTGGCCTGGAAACAGCGCTGGAAGGTCATGAAGTTGGCGACAAATTTGATGTCGCTGTTGGCGCGAACGACGCTTACGGTCAGTACGACGAAAACCTGGTGCAGCGCGTTCCTAAAGACGTATTTATGGGCGTTGATGAACTGCAGGTAGGTATGCGTTTCCTGGCTGAAACCGACCAGGGTCCAGTACCGGTTGAAATCACTGCGGTTGAAGACGATCACGTTGTGGTTGACGGTAACCACATGCTGGCTGGTCAGAATCTGAAATTCAACGTTGAAGTTGTGGCGATTCGCGAAGCGACTGAAGAAGAACTGGCTCATGGTCACGTTCACGGTGCGCACGATCATCACCACGATCACGACCACGACGGTTGCTGCGGCGGTCATGGCCACGATCACGGTCATGAACACGGTGGCGAAGGCTGCTGTGGCGGTAAAGGTAACGGCGGTTGCGGTTGCCACTAATACCGAAAAAGTGACAAAAAAGCGGGGAATCCCCGCTTTTTTTACGCCTCAATAATGTGGCGGTGGCGTTTCTTCAGCCTGCGACGCGATGTTCGACGGCTGGCTGGCTTTTAACTTCTCGGTCAGCAGACGCAGATGATCGCGCAGTTTCGCCATCTCCATTTCATGAGCGGTCACCGTGACGTTCAGTTCTTCAATGGTGATTTCCTGAAAAGCCAGCCGGCTCTCCAGTTCTGCCAGGCGTGCTTCCAAAGTTAAATCCTGCATGATTCACCTCTTTTGTCGAATGGTCGCTGCGGATTCTACTTAACTTTGCTGCCCGAGACAGCACTCATTTCGCAGTCATCGAAACTAATTTAAACAAAAAGAGTCTGAAAATAGATGATAATAGGGCGTATCTGTATGTAGATTTGTTCGACAACGTTTTATAGTACCTTTCTGATAATAGTTAACCCAGGGGTGAGATGCCCCGATCCTGGAGATATGGATGAAATCACTGTTTAAAGTAACGCTGCTGGCGACCACAATGGCCGTTGCCCTGCATGCACCAATCACTTTTGCTGCCGAAGCGGCGAAACCAACTGCAACTGCTGACAGCAAAGCAGCGTTCAAAAATGACGATCAGAAATCAGCTTACGCGCTGGGTGCTTCGCTCGGTCGTTACATGGACAATTCTCTGAAAGAACAAGAAAAGCTGGGCATCAAACTGGATAAAGATCAGCTAATCGCGGGTGTTCAGGATGCATTTGCGGATAAAAGCAAACTCTCCGATCAAGAGATCGAACAGACTCTGCAAGCGTTTGAAGCACGCGTGAAGTCCTCCGCTCAGGCGAAGATGGAAAAAGATGCTGCTGATAACGAAGCGAAAGGTAAAGAGTACCGCGAGAAATTTGCCAAAGAGAAAGGTGTAAAAACCTCTTCAACTGGCCTGGTTTATCAGGTAGTGGAAGCCGGTAAAGGTGAAGCACCGAAAGACAGCGATACTGTAGTAGTGAACTACAAAGGTACGCTGATCGACGGTAAAGAGTTCGATAACTCATACACCCGTGGTGAACCGCTCTCGTTCCGTCTGGACGGCGTGATCCCTGGCTGGACTGAAGGTCTGAAGAACATCAAGAAAGGCGGTAAGATCAAACTGGTTATTCCACCAGAGCTGGCTTACGGCAAAGCGGGCGTTCCGGGAATCCCACCGAACTCTACTCTGGTATTTGACGTAGAACTGCTGGATGTGAAACCAGCACCGAAGGCTGATACGAAGCCAGAAGCAGATGCTAAAGCAGCAGATTCTGCTAAAAAATAAGCATTAAAAACCGCCGCCTGACCAGGCGGCGGTTTTTTTATTGCAGGCCGGATATAATTAGTGCTGGAAAGCGGAACCTCCGCTGTATTAATTTAATTACCCGCATCATTAATGAGCCTGCCCTGAAAAGTTAACGACAGGCTCCTGAAAAGGAGTGTTTTTTTTCATGTCCAGGTCGCTTTTAACCAACGAAACCAGTGAGTTGGATTTACTGGATCAACGTCCTTTCGACCAGACCGATTTTGATATTCTGAAATCCTACGAAGCGGTGGTGGACGGGTTAGCGATGCTCATTGGTTCCCACTGTGAAATCGTTTTGCACTCTTTGCAGGATTTAAAATGTTCAGCCATTCGTATTGCCAACGGCGAACATACAGGCCGGAAGATTGGCTCGCCAATTACCGATCTGGCACTGCGTATGCTGCACGACATGACGGGAGCGGATAGCAGCGTTTCTAAATGCTACTTTACTCGCGCCAAAAGCGGCGTATTAATGAAGTCCCTGACCATCGCGATTCGTAACCGCGAACAGCGTGTAATTGGTCTGCTGTGCATCAATATGAATCTTGATGTTCCCTTCTCGCAGATTATGAGCACTTTTGTGCCGCCAGAAACCCCGGACGTCGGTTCAAGTGTCAACTTTGCGTCTTCGGTTGAAGATCTGGTTACCCAAACACTGGAGTTCACCATTGAAGAAGTGAACGCCGATCGTAATGTTTCTAATAACGCCAAAAATCGTCAAATCGTCTTGAATCTTTACGAGAAAGGCATTTTCGATATCAAAGATGCGATCAACCAGGTTGCTGATCGTCTCAACATCTCCAAACATACTGTTTATCTCTATATCCGTCAGTTCAAGAGCGGTGATTTCCAGGGGCAAGATAAGTAATGCGTTTTGCCATCGTGGTGACCGGGCCAGCATACGGAACGCAACAGGCGAGTAGTGCTTTTCAGTTTGCACAGGCGCTGATAGCAGAAGGCTATGAGTTGAGTAGCGTCTTTTTCTACCGGGAAGGGGTCTATAACGCTAACCAGTTAACTTCTCCGGCAAGTGACGAATTTGACCTTGTGCGCGGCTGGCAACAGTTGAACGCGCAACATGGTGTGGCGCTGAATATCTGCGTGGCGGCAGCGTTACGCCGCGGTATCGTCGATGAAACTGAAGCTGGAAGACTGGGGCTGGCCTCGTCAAACCTTCAGCCGGGATTTACCTTAAGCGGACTTGGCGCTCTGGCAGAAGCCTCGCTAACCTGTGACAGGGTGGTACAGTTCTGATGAAACGAATAGCGTTTGTCTTTTCTACTGCGCCTCATGGCACCGCGGCTGGTCGCGAGGGATTAGATGCTTTACTCGCAACTTCCGCTTTAACTGACGATCTCGCCGTCTTCTTTATCGCCGATGGCGTTTTTCAGCTTCTGCCAGGACAAAAGCCCGATGCGGTGCTGGCGCGTGATTACATTGCCACTTTTAAATTGCTGGGTCTGTATGACATTGAACAGTGCTGGGTTTGTGCGGCTTCTCTGCGCGAACGAGGGTTAGATCCGCAGACACCCTTTGTTGTCGAAGCCACGCCGCTCGAAGCAGATGCCTTACGCCGCGAACTCGCCAACTACGATGTTATTTTGAAATTTTGAGGCGTACATGTTGCACACATTACATCGCTCTCCCTGGCTGACAGATTTTCCTGCGCTGCTGCGTCTGCTCAGTGAGGGCGACGAACTGCTGTTATTACAGGATGGCGTAACTGCCGCAGTTGACGGCAACCGCTACCTTGAAAGTCTGCGTAATGCCCCCATTAAGGTTTATGCCCTGAACGAAGACCTCATTGCCCGCGGTTTGACTGCTCAAATTTCGAACGATATCATCCCGATTGACTATACTGATTTCGTCAGACTTACGGTTAAGCACACCAGCCAGATGGCCTGGTGACGGCGGGATCGTTGTATATTTCTTGACACCTTTTCGACACCGCCCTAAAATTCGGCGTCCTCATATTGTGTGAGGACGTTTTATTACGTGTTTACGAAGCAAAAGCTAAAACCAGGAGCTATTTAATGGCAACAGTTAACCAGCTGGTACGCAAACCACGTGCTCGCAAAGTTGCGAAAAGCAACGTGCCTGCGCTGGAAGCATGCCCGCAAAAACGTGGCGTATGTACCCGTGTATATACTACCACCCCTAAAAAACCGAACTCCGCACTGCGTAAAGTATGCCGTGTTCGTCTGACTAACGGTTTCGAAGTGACTTCCTACATTGGTGGTGAAGGTCACAACCTGCAGGAGCACTCCGTGATCCTGATCCGTGGCGGTCGTGTTAAAGACCTCCCGGGTGTTCGTTACCACACCGTACGTGGTGCGCTTGACTGCTCCGGCGTTAAAGACCGTAAGCAGGCTCGTTCCAAGTATGGCGTGAAGCGTCCTAAGGCTTAATGGTTCTCCGTTAAGTAAGGCCAAACGTTTTAACTTAAATGTCAAACTAAACTCGTAGAGTTTTGGACAATCCTGAATTAACAACGGAGTATTTCCATGCCACGTCGTCGCGTCATTGGTCAGCGTAAAATTCTTCCGGATCCGAAGTTCGGATCAGAACTGCTGGCTAAATTTGTAAATATCCTGATGGTAGATGGTAAAAAATCTACTGCCGAATCTATCGTATACAGCGCGCTGGAGACCCTGGCTCAGCGCTCTGGTAAATCTGAACTGGAAGCATTCGAAGTAGCTCTCGAAAACGTGCGCCCGACTGTAGAAGTTAAGTCTCGCCGCGTTGGTGGTTCTACTTATCAGGTACCAGTTGAAGTCCGTCCGGTTCGTCGTAATGCTCTGGCAATGCGTTGGATCGTTGAAGCTGCTCGTAAACGCGGTGATAAATCCATGGCTCTGCGCCTGGCGAACGAACTTTCCGATGCTGCAGAAAACAAAGGTACTGCAGTTAAGAAACGTGAAGACGTTCACCGTATGGCCGAAGCCAACAAGGCGTTCGCACACTACCGTTGGTAATCCCTTCGGAGTTTTAGTCACCAGGCGGGCGCTTCCAGTAAGCAGCCCGCTTTGGGCTACTTAAATTGAACGCCTAAAAGATAAACGAGGAAACAAATGGCTCGTACAACACCCATCGCACGCTACCGTAACATCGGTATCAGTGCGCACATCGACGCCGGTAAAACCACTACTACCGAACGTATTCTGTTCTACACCGGTGTAAACCATAAAATCGGTGAAGTTCATGACGGCGCTGCAACCATGGACTGGATGGAGCAGGAGCAGGAACGTGGTATTACCATCACTTCCGCTGCAACTACTGCATTCTGGTCTGGTATGGCTAAGCAGTATGAGCCGCATCGCATCAACATCATCGACACCCCGGGGCACGTTGACTTCACAATCGAAGTAGAACGTTCCATGCGTGTTCTCGATGGTGCGGTAATGGTTTACTGCGCAGTTGGTGGTGTTCAGCCGCAGTCTGAAACCGTATGGCGTCAGGCAAACAAATATAAAGTTCCGCGCATTGCGTTCGTTAACAAAATGGACCGCATGGGTGCGAACTTCCTGAAAGTTGTTAACCAGATCAAAACCCGTCTGGGCGCGAACCCGGTTCCGCTGCAGCTGGCGATTGGTGCTGAAGAACATTTCACCGGTGTTGTTGACCTGGTGAAAATGAAAGCTATCAACTGGAACGACGCTGACCAGGGCGTAACCTTCGAATACGAAGATATCCCGGCAGACATGGTTGAACTGGCTAACGAATGGCACCAGAACCTGATCGAATCCGCAGCTGAAGCTTCTGAAGAGCTGATGGAAAAATACCTGGGTGGTGAAGAACTGACTGAAGCAGAAATCAAAGGTGCTCTGCGTCAGCGCGTTCTGAACAACGAAATCATCCTGGTAACCTGTGGTTCTGCGTTCAAGAACAAAGGTGTTCAGGCGATGCTGGATGCGGTAATTGATTACCTGCCATCCCCGGTTGATGTACCTGCGATCAACGGTATCCTGGACGACGGTAAAGACACTCCGGCTGAACGTCACGCAAGTGATGACGAGCCGTTCTCTGCACTGGCGTTCAAAATCGCTACCGACCCGTTTGTTGGTAACCTGACCTTCTTCCGTGTTTACTCCGGTGTGGTTAACTCTGGTGATACCGTACTGAACTCCGTGAAAGCTGCACGTGAGCGTTTCGGTCGTATCGTTCAGATGCACGCTAACAAACGTGAAGAGATCAAAGAAGTTCGCGCGGGCGACATCGCTGCTGCAATCGGTCTGAAAGACGTAACCACTGGTGACACCCTGTGTGACCCGGATGCGCCGATCATTCTGGAACGTATGGAATTCCCTGAGCCGGTAATCTCCATCGCAGTTGAACCGAAAACCAAAGCTGACCAGGAAAAAATGGGTCTGGCTCTGGGCCGTCTGGCTAAAGAAGACCCGTCTTTCCGTGTATGGACTGACGAAGAATCTAACCAGACCATCATCGCGGGTATGGGCGAACTGCACCTCGACATCATCGTTGACCGTATGAAGCGTGAATTCAACGTTGAAGCGAACGTAGGTAAACCGCAGGTTGCTTACCGTGAAACTATCCGCCAGAAAGTTACCGATGTTGAAGGTAAACACGCGAAACAGTCTGGTGGTCGTGGTCAGTATGGTCATGTTGTTATCGACATGTACCCGCTGGAGCCGGGTTCAAACCCGAAAGGCTACGAGTTCATCAACGACATTAAAGGTGGTGTAATCCCTGGCGAATACATCCCGGCCGTTGATAAAGGTATCCAGGAACAGCTGAAAGCAGGTCCGCTGGCAGGCTACCCGGTAGTAGACATGGGTGTTCGTCTGCACTTCGGTTCTTACCATGACGTTGACTCCTCTGAACTGGCGTTTAAACTGGCTGCTTCTATCGCCTTTAAAGAAGGCTTTAAGAAAGCGAAACCAGTTCTGCTTGAGCCGATCATGAAGGTTGAAGTAGAAACTCCAGAAGAGAACACCGGTGACGTTATCGGTGACTTGAGCCGTCGTCGTGGTATGCTCAAAGGTCAGGAATCTGAAGTTACTGGCGTTAAGATCCACGCTGAAGTACCGCTGTCTGAAATGTTCGGATACGCAACTCAGCTGCGTTCTCTGACCAAAGGTCGTGCATCATACACCATGGAATTCCTGAAGTATGATGAAGCGCCGAGTAACGTTGCTCAGGCCGTAATTGAAGCCCGTGGTAAATAAGCCTAAGGGTTAATACCAAAGTCCCGTGCTCTCTCCTGAAGGGGAGAGCACTATAGTAAGGAATATAGCCGTGTCTAAAGAAAAATTTGAACGTACAAAACCGCACGTTAACGTTGGTACTATCGGCCACGTTGACCACGGTAAAACTACTCTGACCGCTGCAATCACCACCGTACTGGCTAAAACCTACGGCGGTGCTGCTCGTGCATTCGACCAGATCGATAACGCGCCGGAAGAAAAAGCTCGTGGTATCACCATCAACACTTCTCACGTTGAATATGACACCCCGACCCGTCACTACGCACACGTAGACTGCCCGGGGCACGCCGACTATGTTAAAAACATGATCACTGGTGCTGCTCAGATGGACGGCGCGATCCTGGTAGTTGCTGCGACTGACGGCCCGATGCCGCAGACTCGTGAGCACATCCTGCTGGGTCGTCAGGTAGGCGTTCCGTACATCATCGTGTTCCTGAACAAATGTGACATGGTTGATGACGAAGAGCTGCTGGAACTGGTTGAAATGGAAGTTCGTGAACTTCTGTCTCAGTACGACTTCCCGGGCGACGACACTCCGATCGTTCGTGGTTCTGCTCTGAAAGCGCTGGAAGGCGACGCAGAGTGGGAAGCGAAAATCCTGGAGCTGGCTGGCTTCCTGGATTCTTACATTCCGGAACCAGAGCGTGCGATTGACAAGCCGTTCCTGCTGCCGATCGAAGACGTATTCTCCATCTCCGGTCGTGGTACCGTTGTTACCGGTCGTGTAGAACGCGGTATCATCAAAGTTGGTGAAGAAGTTGAAATCGTTGGTATCAAAGAGACTCAGAAGTCTACCTGTACTGGCGTTGAAATGTTCCGCAAACTGCTGGACGAAGGCCGTGCTGGTGAGAACGTAGGTGTTCTGCTGCGTGGTATCAAACGTGAAGAAATCGAACGTGGTCAGGTACTGGCTAAGCCGGGCACCATCAAGCCGCACACCAAGTTCGAATCTGAAGTGTACATTCTGTCCAAAGATGAAGGCGGCCGTCATACTCCGTTCTTCAAAGGCTACCGTCCGCAGTTCTACTTCCGTACTACTGACGTGACTGGTACCATCGAACTGCCGGAAGGCGTAGAGATGGTAATGCCGGGCGACAACATCAAAATGGTTGTTACCCTGATCCACCCGATCGCGATGGACGACGGTCTGCGTTTCGCAATCCGTGAAGGCGG
>NZ_VATQ01000028.1:0-62876 GCF_005781135.1 Escherichia sp. E3659
CGATGAGATCATCGGCGCGCGCAACACTGGCGAGTTAAAAGCGGGGGTGGAAGGTCAGATTACTCCGCGTCTGCAACTGTGGGGCAACGTCGCCCAGCAGTTAGGTGACAACGGTTACAGTGATACCCAGGGAATGTTGGGCATGAAATATCTCTTTTAATGCCACTTTGCCACCTGTCACGTACAGGTGGCATGCAACCAGATAAGCGTAGCGCACCAGGCAAGCCGGACGGTGCTGTTGCATCTCCGGCTGCTTCTGCACTAACCAACTAAATGTGCAGTTCCTGCAACTTCTCTTTCGGCAGCGCCAGTTCTTCATTGCTGTTGATGCGCACGTCACGTTCCAGAATGCTACGCGCAATATCCTGTGCTTCCTGCAAAGAGTGCATCTGGTAAGTTCCGCACTGATAGACGTTAAGTTCCGGGATCTGATTCTGATCCTGCACTTTCAGCACGTCTTCCATTGCCGCTTTCCAGGCATCAGCGACACGCTGCTCATCAGGCGTACCAATCAGACTCATATAAAAACCAGTGCGGCAGCCCATTGGTGAGATATCGATAATCTCAACGCCATTACCGTTAAGATGGTTACGCATAAAACCAGCAAACAGGTGCTCCAGGGTATGGATCCCTCTTTCTGGCATCACTTCTTTGTTCGGCACGCAGAAGCGAAGATCGAACACGGTGATTGCGTCGCCATGCGGGGTGTTCATTGTTTTCGCCACCCGAACTGCAGGCGCTTCCATCCGGGTATGATCGACTGTGAAGCTATCTAACAACGGCATTTAGCCACCTCCGGTAAATTTTTTTTAAATATTCTGAACTCTTTCTTCCCAGGCGAGTCTGAGTATATGAAAGACGCGCATTTGTTATCATCATCCCTGAATTCAGAGATGAAATTTTGGCCACTCACGAGTGGCCTTTTTCTTTTCTGTCAGGCGTGTTTTTCCAGCCACACCGCAAACGGTTCGGTATCAGCGGCTTCCATTTCCTGCTGACGGCGTTCAGACGCCTCGCGCTCGGCTACAAAATCCTCTTCGCGCAGAATTTCCAGCGGCTCTTCACGCAGCAGATTACGGTACGCTTCAGCAAACGCTTTGCCTGTTCCGCCAATACCAGTATCAATCATAGACCTTAAGATACGGGCAGAGAAAGTCAGATCAGGATTATCGAAGCAGGCGACCAGTTCATCACACACTTTCTGGTACGCTTCGCCGCCGTTAATGCTATCCAGCGTTTGCGCGACGCGTGTTAGATCGCGGAACAGATCTTTCCCCACCTGCGGCAACGGGAACTGCGCGGTTTCGCAACCGATACCCAGCGTCAGGCCCGGTTTGCGACCTTCGAGGATCACCCGGTTCCAGTTAACGCGTGTACAGGCAAGTTCGCTACTGCTCATTTCCGGTGCATCAGCCAGCGCACACCAGACCATAAACAGGTCGAGGAAACGCACCTGCTGTTCATCTACACCAATCGGCGAGAACGGGTTGATGTCCAGCGAACGCACTTCAATATATTCAATGCCGCCACGTAACAGCGCATCAGAAGGCGACTCTCTGCTGCGGGTAACGCGTTTTGGACGAATCGGCGCGTACAGTTCGTTTTCAATCTGCAGCACGTTGCTGTTGATTTGCAGCCTCTTACCGTCTTTCTCAATACCAATCTTCGCGTACTCTTCCGATGGCGTTTTGATTGCCTGTTTAAGGCCCGCTACGTACTCGTAAAGATCGTTGAAGGTAATACCAAGATTGCTTTGCGATTTGTTGGTATAGCCAAGATCGCTCAAACGAAGAGAGGTCGCATACGGCAGGTAATACATACCGCACTCGGTTTTCTCAAACGGCAGCGACGTTGGTTTTCCTTGCAGGAAAGAAGAACAAATCGCCGGAGACGCGCCAAACAGATAAGGAATGACCCAACCGAAACGATAGTAATTGCGGATAACGCGGAAATAGCCCGCAGAAATTTTCTCTTTGGCATCAGCGCCCGAGATATCACCGCACTTCGCTTGCCAGAATGCCATTGGCAAAGAGAAATTGTAGTGCACGCCGGAAATGGTTTGCATCAGCGCGCCGTAGCGATTTTTCAGCCCTTCACGGTACAGCGTTTTAAAGCGTCCGGTGTTAGAAGTGCCGTACTGTGCCAGTTCGATGTCCTGACCTTCTGCGATGTAGCATGGCATGCTTAACGGCCACATCCGCTCATCGCCCATATTGCGCGCCGTATAACGATGCAGATCGCGCATAAAGGTCAGCATATGTTCAATATCACCATCCACTGGTGTAATAAATTCCAGCAATGCTTCCGCAAAATCGGTGGTTATCCATTTATGCGTCAGTGCGGAACCTAATGCTTCAGGATGACCTGTTGTTGCCAGTGTGCCATCCGCATTAACACGCAAAGTTTCGCGCTCCAGCCCACGCTGTATCCCCTTTAACGCCTGAGGATGTTTTTCCAGCCAGGCCAGCGCCTGTGATACGTCCGGGATCAAATTGACCTCCCGCCTGTCAAAATCGTTTTATTTAGCATAACTGTAATGGTGGCCATGTGTGCAGGCCTACAATTAGTGCCACCACATCATGCCCTGAACGGTAGCTACTGCAATCGCAACATAGCGTAACGCTTTACCAAGGCACAAAAAAAAGATTACCGGTCCCCACGAGATGCGCATCCATCCCGCTAACAGACACAGTAAATCGCCAACCACGGGCATCCAGCTTAATAATAGTGTGATTGCACCATATCGTTTCAGCCAGCCGATGGCTTTCTCTTGCCAGCGCGATGTTTTGCGCAGTGGAAAGAAACGCCCAAGGATAACGTTAGTTAGCCCTCCAAGGCTATTACCCATTGTTGCTGTTAACACTAAAACCCAGGGGTGACTTACCCCGGAAAGTAACATTGCAACCAGGACGACTTCGGAATTACCGGGTAATAGTGTAGCGCTGAGGAAACTACTGGCAAACAACGAGAAAAGCGATAAAGCTTCACTCACAGCAAGCGAACATCCACTGCGTCCATGCCTGCAGCGCGAGCAGCCTGAATACCGAAATCAGCATCTTCAAAGACCACACACTGCGTTGGTTGCACGCCCATACGCTGTGCGCACAACAAAAATGTGTCTGGCGCAGGTTTATGGTGTTTGACGTGATCGGCGGCAACGACCGCATCAAAATAACGACGTAATCCCAGGTGCGCCAGCAATGCCTCAGCGATGGCGCTTTCACTCCCCGTTCCAACAGCCATTGGTCGACGTCCGTGCCAGCTTTTCACCACTTCAACAAGAGGAAGCGGTTCGACGCTATCCAGCAGCATACTTCTTACTGCTTCTGTTTTTTCACGCGCTAACGCATGCGGGTCGAGATCGGCCTGATTCAGCTCAATAATCGCCTGAGCAATACGCCAGGTGGGCGAGCCATTAAGCGCAATCATCGCCTGAACATCGTACTGAAGACCGTAATGCCCTAATACTTCGCGCCACGCTTTACGGTGCGTAGGTTCCGTATCCAGGATTGTGCCATCCATATCAAAAATTAAACCTGCATAACGCTCGTACATGGTCTTCTCGCAAGTCGAAAAATATGACGCTACTTTAGCGTAATTGCTTGATTTTGTCGCTGATGGCGAAAGGGAAGATTATTCAGGATATGGATAAAATAGTTATTTAGAAATGAGATATTTTTGAAGGAAATTTTTTGGAGAAGATGGTGCATCCGGGAGGATGACTCACTGGCGTTCGCCCTTCGGGCCGTTGCTGGCACAACGTTATCCTCCCTGGTGCATACATCAATATTGCAGACCGTGAAGATTATCAATCGTGAGTAATACAGAGAAGATGGTGCATCCGGGAGGATTCGAACCTCCGACCGCTCGGTTCGTAGCCGAGTACTCTATCCAGCTGAGCTACGGATGCATCGGGAAATTTATTTTACTGCTGACATTGATACCGCTACGAAAGCTATATCAAGTAAGATATGGTGCATCCGGGAGGATTCGAACCTCCGACCGCTCGGTTCGTAGCCGAGTACTCTATCCAGCTGAGCTACGGATGCATCGGGAAATTTGTTTTACTGCTGATATTGATACCGCTACGAAAGCCGTATCAAGTAAGAGATGGTGCATCCGGGAGGATTCGAACCTCCGACCGCTCGGTTCGTAGCCGAGTACTCTATCCAGCTGAGCTACGGATGCATCGGGAAACTTACTTTACTGCAGATTTTTTGATACTGCTACTAAAGCCGTATCAAGTAAGAGATGGTGCATCCGGGAGGATTCGAACCTCCGACCGCTCGGTTCGTAGCCGAGTACTCTATCCAGCTGAGCTACGGATGCAAATGGCGGTGAGGCGGGGATTCGAACCCCGGATGCAGCTTTTGACCGCATACTCCCTTAGCAGGGGAGCGCCTTCAGCCTCTCGGCCACCTCACCACACGCCTCTTACGAGTGCTTCGAAGAACTTGTTTATCGCTCATCGTCGCTGCGTGGCGCACATATTACTTTCTGAGACTTATAAGTCAAACAATTTTTCCCACACTTTTATCGTTTGCACACTTCGCGCTCAATTAGTCTGTAAAAACGTCAAAAAGAGTGTTTTATCAACAGAAAAACAGGCCTCTGACAGGTAGCAGTGATAGAGAACAATGAAGGCAAAAGTTAAATGAACGGGAGTAACGCGAAAAGAAAATGAAGTGAAGGAGAAATTTTGAGGGTGCGTCTCACCGTTAAAGATGAGACGCGGAAAGATTAGTAACTGGACTGCTGGGATTTTTCAGCCTGGATACGCTGGTAGATCTCTTCACGGTGAACAGAAACTTCCTTCGGGGCGTTTACGCCAATACGTACCTGGTTGCCCTTTACCCCTAAAACTGTCACGGTGACCTCATCCCCAATCATGAGGGTCTCACCAACTCGACGAGTCAGAATCAGCATTCTTTGCTCCTTGAAAGATTAAAAGAGTCGGGTCTCTCTGTATCCCGGCATTATCCATCATATAACGCCAAAAAGTAAGCAATGACAAACACATTACATCTAAGCAGTCATGGCATTACATTCTGTTAAACCTAAGTTTAGCCGATATACACAACTTCAACCTGACTTTATCATTGTCGATAGCGTCGATGCGAATGCCGTGAAGCAAGTCCACGGCATTGCCTGACACTTATATTATTGCAATTTCGCGCTGACCCAGCCTTTCACACTGGCTAACGCTGCAGGTAAGGCCGCAGCATCCGTACCACCGGCTTGCGCCATGTCAGGACGTCCACCACCCTTGCCGCCCACCTGCTGAGCGACCATACCAATCAGTTCCCCTGCTTTCACGCGATCTGTGACGTCCTTAGATACGCCTGCAATCAGAGAAACCTTACCTTCGGCTACCGTTGCCAGCACGATAATTGTCGACCCCAGCTGATTTTTTAAATCGTCAACCATGGTGCGCAACATTTTCGGCTCAACACCGCTAAGCTCACTAACCAACAGCTTAACACCATTAACATCAATTGCCTTACTGGAAAGATTTGCGCTCTCCTGTGCGGCAGCCTGTTCTTTAAGCTGTTGTAACTCTTTTTCCAGCTGACGCGTACGTTCCAGTACTGAGCGCACTTTATCAGCCAGATTATTGCTATCGCCTTTCAGCAGATGCGCGACTTCGCTTAAGCGATCGCTGTCTGCATGAACGGTGGCGATAGCACCTTCTCCGGTTACCGCTTCGATACGACGAATGCCTGCAGCAGTACCCGATTCAGAAATGATACGGAACAGACCAATATCACCGGTGCGGCTGGCGTGAGTACCACCACACAACTCGGTAGAGAAATCGCCCATGCTCAGCACGCGTACGCGCTCATCATACTTCTCGCCGAACAGCGCCATCGCACCTTTCGCTTTCGCCGCGTCGAGATCCATGATGTTGGTTTCGATAGGCAAGTTACGACGAATCTGCGCGTTCACCAGATCTTCGACAGCACGAATCTCTTCTGGTTTCATCGCTTCGTTATGCGAGAAGTCAAAACGCAGCGCCTTGTCATTAACCAGCGAACCTTTCTGGGAGACATGAGTACCCAGAACCTGACGCAGCGCAGCGTGCATCAGGTGCGTTGCGGAGTGATTCAGACGAATACGAGCGCGACGAGCTTCATCTACATCTGCCTGTACCGCGTCGCCCACTTTCAGAGAACCCGCAGCAAGTTTACCGATGTGACCAATCGCCTGGCCATATTTCTGCGTATCTTCCACCGCAAAGGAGAAGTTAGCGCCTTTCAGTTCGCCTTTATCGCCAACCTGACCGCCGGATTCTGCATAGAATGGCGTTTGATCCAGCACGACCACAGCTTCCTGGCCTGCATTGATGGCATCAACCGCTTTACCATCAACAAACAGCGCGGTCACTTTGCCGTTCAGTTCCAGATGGTCATAGCCTTTAAATTCAGATGCGCTATCAACACGGATCATCGCGTTGTAATCGGCACCAAAGCCGCTGGCTTCACGCGCACGACGACGCTGCTCTTCCATTGCTGCTTCAAATCCAGCTTCGTCAACTTTGATGTTGCGCTCACGGCAAACGTCAGCCGTCAGGTCAACCGGGAAGCCGTAGGTGTCGTACAGGCGGAAAGCAGTTTCGCCATCCAGCGTATCACCAGAAAGTTTTGCCAGCTCTTCATCCAGCAGCGCCAGACCGCGCTCCAGAGTACGGGCAAACTGCTCTTCTTCAGTCTTCAGCACCTGCTCAACCTGCGCCTGCTGGCGCTTCAGGTCTTCACCCGCAGAGCCCATAACGTCGATCAGCGGACCAACCAGTTTGTAGAAGAAGGTTTCTTTCGCGCCCAGCATATTGCCGTGACGCACTGCGCGACGAATGATACGACGCAGTACATAACCACGGTTTTCGTTGGACGGCATTACGCCATCCGCGATCAGGAACGCACAAGAACGAATGTGGTCAGCGATAACGCGCAGCGATTTATTGCTCAGATCGGTCGCGCCAGTCACCTTAGCCACCGCCTGAATCAGCGTACGGAACAGGTCGATATCATAGTTGGAGTTTACGTGTTGCAGCACGGCGGCAATACGCTCCAGCCCCATACCGGTATCTACAGACGGCTTCGGCAGCGGTTCCATCGTGCCATCTGCCTGGCGGTTGAACTGCATGAAGACGATGTTCCAGATCTCAATGTAGCGGTCACCGTCTTCTTCCGGGCTTCCCGGAGGGCCACCCCAAATGTGGTCGCCGTGATCGTAGAAGATTTCGGTGCACGGGCCGCACGGACCAGTGTCACCCATCTGCCAGAAGTTGTCAGATGCGTATGGCGCACCTTTGTTATCGCCGATGCGAATAATACGTTCGCGCGGGATCCCTACTTCTTTTTCCCAGATTTCGTAGGCTTCGTCGTCGCTTTCATAGACGGTAACCCACAGACGCTCTTTCGGCAGGGCAAACCATTTTTCGCTGGTCAGCAGTTCCCATGCAAACTGAATGGCATCGTGTTTGAAATAGTCGCCGAAGCTGAAGTTGCCCAGCATTTCGAAGAAGGTATGGTGACGCGCGGTGTAACCGACGTTTTCCAGGTCGTTGTGTTTACCACCCGCACGCACGCAGCGTTGGGAAGTGGTAGCGCGGGAATAATTACGCTTGTCGAGCCCAAGGAAGACATCCTTGAACTGGTTCATCCCGGCGTTGGTAAACAACAAAGTTGGGTCGTTATGGGGTACCAGGGAGCTGCTGGCAACTACCTGATGTCCCTTACTATGGAAAAAGTCGAGAAACGCCTGACGGATCTCAGCGGTGCTCTTGCTCATAATTATCCTGAAATCAAGCTAACGAAATATCGCCACCAGCTACAGCGTGTCTTAACCGCCGGGCTGGTAACTGAAAAGTGGGAATAAGATAAGTTTTCTTGACTGGGAAGTAAAATACCGTATGCGTTCAGTCGGCAAAATTTCGCCAAATCTCCTGGATATCTTCCATCAGATAGCCACGATAGAGCAGAAAACGCTGGATCTTAACTTTTTCTGAAAAGACAGTTGGCAAAGGTTCGCCATATTTTCGCGTCGCCTGATCGCGCGCCAGTGTGCACCAGTCGATGTCACATTCACGCATCGCTTTTTCTGTCGCTTCGCGGGAAATACCTTTCTGATTCAGTTCCTGACGAATACGCGCAGGTCCATAACCTTTGCGGCTACGGCTGGCGATAAAGCGCGCAACAAATCGGCTGTCATCGAGATAGCCATGTTCATGGCACCAGGCAATAACGCGCTCGTAATCTTCTGCCGTGGCATCAATCTCTTCCGGGCCATTTTTGCCCATAATCGGTGCCGCGAGTTTACGTCGCAGTTCTTGCTCACTGTGATCGCGCACCGCCAGAATGCGTACCGCTCGATCCAACAGGCGAGCATATGCCGGGCGACGGGATGTTGAGTCTGTCATGGCATATCCTTACAACTTAAAAAAGCAAAAGGGCCGCAGATGCGACCCTTGTGTATCAAACAAGACGATTAAAAATCTTCGTTAGTTTCTGCTACGCCTTCGCTGTCATCTACAGAGAAATCCGGCGTTGAGTTCGGGTTGCTCAGCAGCAACTCACGTACTTTCTTCTCGATCTCTTTCGCAGTTTCTGGGTTATCTTTCAGCCAGGCAGTCGCATTCGCTTTACCCTGGCCGATCTTCTCACCTTTATAGCTGTACCACGCACCAGCTTTCTCGATCAGCTTCTCTTTCACGCCCAGGTCAACCAACTCGCCGTAGAAGTTGATGCCTTCACCGTAGAGGATCTGGAATTCAGCCTGTTTAAACGGCGCTGCAATTTTGTTCTTCACCACTTTCACGCGGGTTTCGCTACCCACTACGTTTTCGCCCTCTTTCACCGCGCCGATACGACGGATGTCGAGACGAACAGAGGCGTAGAATTTCAGCGCGTTACCACCGGTAGTGGTTTCCGGGTTACCGAACATCACACCAATTTTCATACGGATCTGGTTGATGAAGATCAGCAGCGTGTTGGACTGCTTCAGGTTACCCGCCAGCTTACGCATCGCCTGGCTCATCATACGTGCTGCAAGGCCCATGTGAGAGTCGCCGATTTCACCTTCGATTTCCGCTTTCGGTGTCAGTGCCGCCACGGAGTCAACGACGATAACGTCTACTGCGCCAGAACGCGCCAGAGCGTCACAGATTTCCAGTGCCTGCTCGCCGGTGTCCGGCTGGGAGCACAGCAGGTTGTCGATATCGACACCCAGTTTACGTGCATAGACTGGGTCCAGCGCGTGTTCAGCATCGATAAACGCACAGGTTTTACCTTCGCGCTGGGCAGCGGCAATCACCTGCAGCGTCAGCGTGGTTTTACCGGAAGATTCCGGTCCGTAGATTTCGACGATACGGCCCATCGGCAGACCACCTGCCCCAAGCGCGATATCCAGTGAAAGCGAACCAGTAGAGATGGTTTCCACATCCATGGAACGGTCTTCACCCAGGCGCATGATGGAGCCTTTACCAAATTGTTTCTCAATCTGGCCCAGTGCTGCCGCCAACGCTTTCTGTTTGTTTTCGTCGATAGCCATTTTTACTCCTGTCATGCCGGGTAATACCGGATAGTCAATATGTTCTGTTGAAGCAATTATACTGTATAGTCATACAGTATCAAGTGTTTTGTAGAAATTGTTGCCGCAGCGTATTTAAGGCATAAGCCGTCGCCTTACGACGCACGGCATCGCGGTCGCCGCTAAAGCATTCCCGGCGGGTAATGCCTTCGCCGCGGGCTGTGGCAAAAGCAAACCAGACGGTGCCGACAGGCTTCTCTTCGCTGCCGCCATCCGGTCCGGCGATGCCACTGATAGCAACCGCATAATCAGCACGAGCCGCTTTCAGTGCGCCTATCGCCATTTCCACCACGACAGGTTCACTCACCGCGCCATGCTGCGCCAGCGTCTCTTCGCGTACGCCGATCATCTGCGCTTTGGCTTCGTTACTGTAGGTGACAAATCCGCGTTCAAACCAGGCGGAACTGCCGGCAATATCGGTAATCACTTTCGCTACCCAACCGCCAGTACAGGATTCAGCGGTTGTTACGGTTGCACCACGGGATTTCAGCGCCAGCCCTACCTGCTCGCTTAACTGCATCAGTTCACTGTCAGTCATCACAACCTCTGTCAGTCAAAAATTTATGCCGGACAAGATAGCACTTTCCCGCAGAAGATGGGGATCAGCGATTCATTTTACGAGTCGCGTTCCGAAATAAGACTGTTGCGGCCAGTCGGTAAAGAAAAAAGGCTACCATGCCGCGTTCACATTGATATGTATTCACAGGGAGAGAAAAGCAATGGCAACAAAGAAAACGGATACCCCCCCACAAAACGAGCTCAAACAGACCACGCAAATGCGCATGTGGGTCACCATTGGCGGCGTCAGCGCCCTGGTTGCAGTGGTATGTAAAATTTTATCTTCTGGCTATCTTGAACCTTTCGACTTCGGTCAGGCTGCGTTAGGCGTTGTCTGCCTGGGATATGCGATATCGCTGTCAAAAAAAATCAGGCAATTACGTCATTCGAATAAACAGTAAGAAAGCAGAGGGAAGTTTAACCTCCCTCTTGCAGATAGTTACTGTACGCGCGCCAGCGCCACGGCTTGTCCTAACTGCCAGACCGCCATTGCGTAATGGGTGCTGTGGTTATAACGGGTAATGGTGTAGAAGTTTGGCAGACCGTACCAGTACTGATAACCTGTTCCAACATCCAGACGCAGCAGGCTGGCCTGTTGATGGTTGCCCAGCGACTGCTGTGGCGTTAAACCTGCCGCGGCAAGCTGAGAAATGCTGTACTTGGTTTTGAAACCATGTGGCAAGCCTGGGGCCTGACCGTTTGCCATTACCGCGACCTGATCGCCTTTCACCCAGCCGTGCGCTTTGAAATAGTTCGCCACACTACCAATAGCATCAACCGGATCCCACAGGTTGATATGCCCGTCGCCGCTGAAATCTACCGCATATTGTTTGTAAGACGACGGCATAAACTGTCCGTAGCCCATCGCACCGGCAAAGGAACCTTTCAGATTGAGCGGATCGTCCTGCTCATCGCGCGCCATCAGCAGGAAAGTTTCCAGCTCGCCAGAGAAATACTCCGCGCGGCGTGGGTAGTTAAATGACAGCGTTGCCAGCGCATCGAGGATGCGGGTTTTCCCCATCACGCGCCCCCAGCGGGTTTCGACGCCGATAATCCCGACGATAATTTCCGGCGGTACACCATACACCTGCCACGCGCGATTCAGCGCATCTTCATACTGATTCCAGAAAACCACGCCGTTCTGCACGTTATCCGGCGTAATAAATTTTTTGCGATAGCGCAGCCATGCGCCGTTAGGACCGGATGGCGGTTTCACCGATGTGGTTGGTGCCTGGTTATCCATCAGCCGCAGTACCGAATCCAGACGTTTCGCCTGAGAGAGAATTTCCTGCAACTGCTGACGATCGAAACCATGTTTGTTCACCATTTTTTCGATGAACTGCTGCGCATTGGGGTTATTGGCGAAATCTCCGCCCATCTGCATCACATTGTGCTGCGGCTCAAGCAGGAAGCCGCCGGACGGCGTTCCGGTGGTTGTTTCAGTCTCAGTCGGTTTTGGCTTGCTGCTACAGGCGGCAAGTAACACAAAAAGGGGAAGCAATGTTACATAACGATGCTTGAACATGAGGAGTCCATTTAACAGATTCAACCAGGGGCAAGTATGGTAAAGCATCCCGCCCCGCACAAGGAAGCGGTAGTCGTACCCCGATACAGACTTTACATAACTTAAATCTTCTTCATCGATAAACCTTTATCTTAACTTTCAAAATAAAATATTTATCTTTCATTTTGCGATCAAAATAACACTTTTAAATCTTTCGATCTGATTAGATTAGGTTGCCGTTTGGTAATAAAACAATAAATACTGAAGGAGAGAACAATGATAGAAACCATTACTCATGGCGCAGAGTGGTTCATCGGGCTGTTCCAGAAAGGCGGAGAGGTATTTACCGGGATGGTGACCGGTATTCTTCCGCTGTTGATTAGCCTGCTGGTTATCATGAACGCACTGATTAATTTTATCGGTCAGCATCGTATTGAACGATTTGCTCAACGTTGTGCCGGTAACCCTGTTTCCCGTTATCTGCTGCTACCGTGCATTGGCACGTTCGTCTTTTGTAATCCGATGACCTTAAGTCTTGGTCGCTTTATGCCGGAAAAGTACAAACCCAGCTATTACGCGGCGGCCTCTTATAGTTGCCACTCAATGAATGGCCTCTTCCCCCATATCAACCCTGGCGAACTATTTGTTTATCTTGGCATTGCCAGCGGTTTGACAACGCTGAACCTGCCACTTGGTCCACTGGCGGTGAGTTATCTGCTGGTTGGTCTGGTCACCAACTTTTTCCGCGGCTGGGTGACCGATCTGACCACCGCCATTTTCGAGAAAAAGATGGGCATTCAACTTGAACAGAAAGTTCGCCTCGCAGGAGCGACATCATGACGCGTATTCGGATCGAAAAAGGGATGGGTGGCTGGGGCGGCCCGCTTGAACTGGATGCCATTCCGGGGAAAAAAATCGTCTATATCACCGCCGGTACACGTCCTGCGATTGTCGACAAACTGGCGCAACTTACTGGCTGGCAAGCTATCGACGGATTTAAAGAAGGTGAACCCACAGAAGCGGAAATTGGCGTTGCGGTAATCGACTGTGGCGGCACATTACGCTGCGGCATTTACCCGAAACGGCGTATTCCCACCATTAATATCCACTCGACGGGCAAGTCCGGTCCACTGGCGCAGTACATTGTGGAAGATATTTATGTCTCTGGCGTAAAAGAAGAAAACATCACTGTAGTAGGTGATGCGGCACCACAACCCTCTGTCGTGGGTCGTGACTATGACACCAGTAAGAAAATCACCGAACAAAGCGATGGTTTACTGGCGAAGGTGGGAATGGGCATGGGGTCCGCCGTTGCGGTGCTGTTTCAGTCTGGTCGTGACACCATCGACACTGTATTAAAAACCATTCTGCCGTTTATGGCGTTCGTCTCGGCGCTCATCGGCATCATTATGGCTTCCGGCCTTGGTGACTGGATTGCCCATGGTCTTGCTCCGCTGGCCAGTCATCCACTGGGTCTGGTGATGCTGGCGCTCATCTGCTCCTTCCCGCTGCTTTCACCTTTCCTCGGCCCAGGCGCAGTTATCGCACAGGTTATCGGCGTATTGATTGGTGTGCAGATTGGTCTCGGCAATATTCCGCCGCATCTGGCTTTACCTGCACTGTTTGCCATCAACGCGCAGGCGGCCTGCGACTTCATCCCGGTCGGTTTGTCGCTGGCGGAAGCCCGTCAGGACACGGTTCGCGTCGGTGTCCCTTCTGTACTGGTGAGCCGCTTTTTAACCGGTGCGCCGACTGTACTGATCGCCTGGTTTGTCTCCGGTTTTATCTATCAATAGAGGCTGAAACATGACCGTTATTTATCAGACCACCATCACCCGTATCGGCGCGAGTGCCACTGACGCCCTCAGCGACCAAATGCTCATCACCTTTCGTGAAGGCGCGCCTGCGGATCTCGAAGAGTATTGCTTCATCCATTGCCACGGCGAGTTGAAAGGTGAACTCCATCCTGGTTTGCAATTTACGCTCGGGCAGCATCGCTATCCAGTGACCGCCGTTGGCAGCGTGGCGGAAAACAACCTTCGCGAACTGGGTCATGTCACCCTGCGCTTCGATGGTTTAGACGAAGCGGAATTTCCAGGCACTGTCCATGTGGCAGGCCCTGTCCCCGACGATATCGCGCCGGGATCGGTTTTGAAGTTTGAATCTGTTAAGGAGTAAAAAATGAATCAGGTTGCCGTTGTCATCGGTGGTGGGCAAACCTTAGGCGCGTTCCTGTGCCACGGTCTGGCTGCCGAGGGGTATCGCGTCGCGGTTGTCGATATTCAGAGCGACAAAGCTGCAAATGTGGCGCAAGAAATTAACGCCGAATATGGTGAAGGAACAGCGTACGGTTTTGGTGCTGACGCCACCAGCGAGCAAAGCGTTCTGGCACTCTCTCGTGGGGTAGATGAAATCTTTGGTCGTGTGGATTTACTGGTCTACAGCGCCGGAATTGCAAAAGCAGCCTTTATCAGCGACTTCCAGCTCGGCGATTTTGACCGTTCGCTACAGGTGAATCTGGTGGGTTATTTCCTGTGTGCGCGTGAATTTTCGCGTTTGATGATCCGCGACGGGATTCAGGGGCGCATTATTCAGATCAACTCGAAATCTGGCAAAGTGGGCAGCAAACACAACTCTGGCTACAGCGCAGCGAAATTTGGTGGCGTCGGGCTGACTCAATCACTGGCGCTGGATCTGGCGGAGTACGGTATTACGGTTCACTCACTGATGCTCGGTAACCTGCTGAAATCGCCGATGTTCCAGTCACTGTTGCCCCAATACGCGACCAAGCTGGGTATCAAACCGGATCAAGTCGAGCAGTATTACATCGATAAAGTACCGCTCAAACGCGGCTGCGATTATCAGGACGTGCTGAATATGCTGCTGTTCTACGCCAGTCCTAAGGCGTCGTACTGCACTGGTCAGTCGATCAATGTCACCGGTGGTCAGGTGATGTTCTGATTAACAGCGGAGATCCGTTAAGGATCTCCGCGAGACTAATAAAATGCCTGATGCGCTACGCTTCTCAGGCCTACAGGACTTCCGCCACTACATTAAGGAGAAGTTATGGTATCCGCACTCATCACTGTCGCCGTTATCGCCTGGTGTGCGCAACTGGCCTTAGGCGGCTGGCAAATTTCTCGTTTTAACCGCGCCTTCGACGCACTTTGCCAGCAAGGGCGGGTTGGCGTGGGCCGTTCCAGCGGGCGCTTTAAACCGCGGGTCGTGGTCGCCATCGCGCTGGACGATCAGCAGCGCATCGTCGACACCTTGTTTATGAAAGGACTGACCGTCTTCGCCCGACCGCAAAAAATTCCCGCAATTAAGGGTATGTATCCTGGTGATTTAAAGCCCGATGTGATCTTTCCCCATGATCCACTATCACAGAATGCTCTATCATTGGCGCTTAAACTGAAACGTAGATAATTTCGTTGTGAATGTTACTTGCTTGCGAAGTTATCATTTTGAAACCTAAATCAGGTAATCACGCCCATGAAACCTCGTCAGCGTCAGGCCGCCATTCTGGAGTACCTGCAAAAGCAGGGTAAATGCTCGGTTGAAGAATTGGCGCAATACTTTGACACCACAGGCACAACCATTCGCAAAGATCTGGTCATTCTGGAACATGCCGGAACCGTCATTCGTACTTATGGCGGAGTGGTGTTGAATAAAGAGGAATCCGATCCGCCTATCGATCATAAAACACTCATCAACACCCACAAGAAAGAGCTGATAGCAGAAGCTGCCGTTGGTTTTATTCATGATGGCGATTCGATCATTCTTGATGCTGGCAGTACCGTTTTGCAGATGGTCCCCCTGCTCTCGCGCTTTAATAACATCACGGTGATGACCAACAGCCTGCATATCGTCAATGCGCTATCCGAACTGGATAACGAACAAACCATCCTGATGCCTGGCGGAACGTTTCGTAAAAAATCGGCCTCATTTCACGGGCAGCTGGCAGAGAATGCCTTCGAACATTTCAGTTTCGATAAATTGTTTATGGGCACCGACGGCATCGATCTCAATGCGGGCGTAACCACCTTCAACGAGGTCTATACCGTCAGTAAGGCAATGTGCAATGCCGCGCGCGAAGTGATTTTGATGGCGGATTCATCAAAGTTTGGCCGTAAAAGCCCCAACGTAGTTTGCAGTCTTGAAAGCGTCGATAAGCTGATTACCGACGCAGGTATCGATCCGGCGTTTCGTCAGGCGCTGGAAGAGAAAGGGATCGATGTGATCATAACCGGAGAGAGCAATGAGTGAAGCACTACTGAACGCGGGACGTCAGACGTTAATGCTGGAGTTGCAGGAAGCAAGCCGTTTACCGGAACGTCTGGGCGATGATTTTGTTCGCGCCGCCAATATCATCCTGCACTGCGAAGGCAAAGTGGTGGTTTCGGGTATTGGCAAATCGGGCCACATTGGTAAGAAAATCGCCGCAACACTTGCCAGCACCGGCACACCGGCTTTTTTTGTCCATCCGGCAGAAGCACTGCACGGCGATCTGGGGATGATTGAAAGCCGCGATGTGATGCTGTTTATCTCTTATTCCGGTGGCGCGAAGGAACTGGATCTGATTATTCCGCGTCTGGAAGACAAATCTATCGCGCTGCTGGCAATGACCGGAAAACCGACGTCACCGCTGGGCCTGGCGGCGAAAGCGGTGCTGGATATCTCCGTAGAACGCGAAGCCTGCCCGATGCACCTTGCGCCGACTTCCAGCACTGTGAATACCCTGATGATGGGCGACGCGCTGGCGATGGCGGTCATGCAAGCGCGCGGATTTAATGAAGAAGATTTTGCCCGCTCCCACCCTGCTGGAGCACTGGGCGCTCGCTTGCTGAATAAAGTACATCATCTGATGCGCCGTGATGACGCCATCCCGCAAGTGGCGTTAACCGCCAGCGTGATGGATGCGATGCTGGAACTCAGCCGCACCGGTCTGGGGCTGGTGGCGGTATGTGACGCTCAACAACAGGTACAAGGCGTCTTTACCGACGGCGATTTACGTCGCTGGCTGGTTGGCGGCGGCGCACTCACCACGCCAGTTAATGAAGCGATGACAACAGGCGGCACCACATTACAGGCACAAAGTCGCGCCATCGACGCCAAAGAGATCCTGATGAAGCGCAAAATCACTGCCGCACCGGTGGTAGATGAAAACGGCAAACTCACCGGCGCAATAAACCTACAGGATTTCTATCAGGCCGGGATTATTTAATCCTTCAATCCCAGACGTTTCGCCAGCCGATGCAGGTTGGCGACGTCAGTTTCCAGCATCCGCGCGCAGGCAGCCCAGTTGTGATGATTTTGTGCCAGTGCCTGGCGAATGGTTTCACGCTGGAACGCTTCTGTCGCTTCACGCAGATTTTGCTTAACAACGGGCACCGCCGCCGCTTCTGGCGTCGGCAACGTCACCTCAGGAAAAGCAAAATGTTGCGCCTCAAGAATCACTTCATCGCCGTTGCGGGTGGCTCTCGCCAGAACTACCGCCCGATGAATAGCATGTTCCAGTTCGCGCACGTTCCCCGGAAAACGATAGTGTTGCAGTAAATTTCGCGCTCCGGCACTTAATACCACGCGGGAGAGCCCCAGCCGCAAACGACACTGCTCGCAGAAATACCCCGCCAGCAGAATGACATCGTCGCCCCGCTCACGCAGCGGCGGCACCGAAAGTGGAAACACGCTCAGGCGATGAAACAAATCGGCGCGGAACCGCCCTGCCAGCACCTCTTCGCGTAAGTCGCGGTTAGTCGCCGCCAGCACGCGCACATCGACCCGCAAACTGCGGTCATCGCCAACGCGCTGAATATCGCCATACTGCAACACCCTCAGCAGCTTGGCCTGCAATGCCAACGACAACTCGCCGATCTCATCCAGAAACAGCGTGCCGTTATCCGCCATTTCAAACTTCCCGCTGCGGTTACTGATAGCGCCAGTAAACGCTCCTTTCACATGACCGAACAACTCACTTTCCGCCACACTTTCCGGCAGTGCGGCACAGTTGAGATAGACCAGCGGATTCACCGCCCGTGGCGAGGCTTCATGAATCGCTTTCGCTACCAGCTCCTTACCGGTTCCCGTCTCACCGCTGATCAGGACGTTGAGATCGGACGCCGCCACAATCTCAATCTCTTTTTTCAATTGCGTCATACCTGGCGACAGACCGATCATCTGCGTCTGTTTCACCGTTTCAAACGGCGCGGCATCGCCTGGCAGCATATTCTGGCTTTCCAGTTGTTCAATCAGCAACGCATTGCTTAACGCTCCCGCCGCCAGCGCGGCAATCAGGCGTAACTCTTCGTCGCTGAAAACATCGAACTGATCGGGCTGCATCCCGTCGAGCGTCAATGCGCCGATCAGGTTTTGCCCGGCAAACAATGGCAGACCAACGCAGGCGTGAACCTTCAGACTCTCCTGCCCTGGGATCAGTCCGTCATAGGGATCGGGCAATTCGCTGTCTGCGGGAAAGCGCACCACATCACCCGCGCGGGCAATCGCTTCCAGCCGTGGATGACCTTCCAGCGCAAAGCGTCTACCGAGTACATCCTTCGCCAGCCCGTCGATGGCAAGCGGAATAAACTGCCGCGAGTCGTAACGTAGCAACGCAGACGCATCGCACTCCAGCACCTGACGCAGCGTGGTGATCAGGCGCTGAAAACGATCCTGATGACCAATCCCACGCTGCAATTCGATAGCGATATTCGCCAGCACATCAACGGAAAAACTCATCTTTGCCTCACTGTCAATTTGACTATAGATATTGTCATATCGACCATTTGATTAATAGTCATTTTGACTACTCATTAATGAGCATAATTTTATTTATAGAGTAAAAACAATTAGATAAAAAACTGGCACGCAATCTGCAATTAGCAAGACATCTTTTTAGAACACGCTGAATAAATTGAGGTTGCTATGTCTATTGTGGTGAAAAATAACATTCATTGGGTTGGTCAACGTGACTGGGAAGTACGAGATTTTCACGGCACGGAATATAAAACGCTGCGCGGCAGCAGCTACAACAGCTACCTCATTCGCGAAGAAAAAAACGTGCTGATCGACACCGTCGACCATAAATTCAGCCGCGAATTTGTGCAGAACCTGCGTAATGAAATCGATCTGGCGGATATCGATTACATCGTGATTAACCATGCTGAAGAGGACCACGCCGGGGCGCTGACCGAACTGATGGCGCAAATTCCCGATACGCCGATCTACTGTACAGCCAACGCTATCGACTCGATAAATGGTCATCACCATCATCCGGAGTGGAATTTTAATGTGGTGAAAACTGGCGACACGCTGAATATCGGCAACGGCAAACAGCTCATTTTTGTCGAAACGCCAATGCTGCACTGGCCGGACAGCATGATGACTTACCTGACAGGCGACGCGGTGCTGTTCAGTAACGATGCTTTCGGTCAGCACTACTGCGACGAGCATCTGTTCAACGATGAAGTGGATCAGACAGAGCTTTTCGAGCAGTGCCAGCGTTACTACGCCAATATCCTGACGCCGTTCAGCCGCCTGGTAACGCCGAAAATTACCGAGATCCTGGGCTTTAACTTACCAGTCGATATGATAGCGACCTCTCACGGCGTGGTATGGCGCGATAACCCGACGCAAATTGTCGAGCTGTACCTGAAATGGGCGGCGGATTATCAGGAAGACAGAATCACCATTTTCTACGACACCATGTCGAATAACACCCGCATGATGGCCGATGCTATCGCCCAGGGGATTGCGGAAACCGACCCACGCGTGGCGGTGAAAATTTTCAACGTCGCCCGAAGCGATAAAAACGAAATCCTGACCAATGTCTTCCGCTCAAAAGGCGTGCTGGTCGGCACTTCGACGATGAATAATGTGATGATGCCGAAAATCGCCGGGCTGGTGGAGGAGATGACCGGTTTACGCTTCCGTAACAAACGCGCCAGTGCTTTCGGCTCTCACGGCTGGAGCGGCGGTGCGGTGGATCGTCTTTCCACGCGCCTGCAGGATGCGGGTTTCGAAATGTCGCTTAGCCTGAAAGCCAAATGGCGACCAGACCAGGACGCTCTGGAGTTATGCCGTGAACATGGTCGCGAAATCGCCCGTCAGTGGGCGCTCGCGCCACTGCCGCAGAGCACGGTGAATACGGTGGTTAAAGAAGAAACCTCTGCCACCACGACGGCTGACCTCGGCCCACGGATGCAGTGCAGCGTCTGCCAGTGGATTTACGATCCGGCAAAAGGCGAGCCAATGCAGGACGTTGCACCGGGAACGCCGTGGAGTGAAGTCCCGGATAACTTCCTCTGCCCGGAATGCTCCCTCGGCAAAGACGTCTTTGAAGAACTGGCATCGGAGGCAAAATGAGCAACGGCATTGTGATCATTGGTTCGGGCTTCGCCGCCCGCCAACTGGTGAAAAATATTCGCAAACAGGACGCCAGTATTCCATTAACCCTGATTGCCGCCGACAGCATGGATGAGTACAACAAACCTGACCTCAGCCATGTTATCAGCCAGGGGCAACGTGCCGACGACCTTACCCGCCAGACGGCAGGTGAATTTGCCGAGCAGT
Source organism: Escherichia sp. E3659 (assembly GCF_005781135.1). NCBI lineage: Bacteria > Pseudomonadati > Pseudomonadota > Gammaproteobacteria > Enterobacterales > Enterobacteriaceae > Escherichia > Escherichia sp. E3659. Next base: position 20,219 of record NZ_VATQ01000028.1, read on the forward strand.
TTAATCTGCGCCTGTTTCCGCACACCTGGGTGACGGATATCGATGCCGAAGCCCATGTGGTGAAAAGCCAGAATAATCAGTGGCAATACGACAAGCTGGTGCTGGCAACCGGTGCCAGTGCCTTTGTCCCGCCAGTGCCTGGGCGTGAGTTAATGCTGACGTTAAATAGTCAGCAAGAGTATCGCGCCTGTGAAACGCAACTGCGAGATGCCCGACGCGTGTTGATTGTTGGCGGTGGTTTGATTGGTAGCGAACTGGCGATGGATTTTTGTCGGGCAGGCAAAGCGGTCACGCTAATCGACAACGCTGCCAGTATTCTGGCGTCGTTAATGCCACCGGAAGTAAGCAGCCGCTTGCAGCATCGGTTGACGGAGATGGGCGTTCATCTGCTGTTGAAATCTCAGTTGCAGGAGCTGGAAAAAACGGATTCTGGCATTCAGGCAACGCTGGACCGCCAGCGCAGTATCGAAGTGGATGCGGTAATTGCCGCCACCGGACTGCGCCCGGAAACAGCCCTGGCACGACGCGCCGGGCTGACGATTAATCGCGGCGTTTGCGTCGATAGTTATCTGCAAACCAGTAATGCCGATATTTATGCGCTGGGCGATTGCGCAGAAATTAACGGTCAGGTATTGCCTTTCCTCCAGCCGATTCAACTTAGCGCGATGGTGCTGGCAAAAAATCTTCTCGGCAATAACACGCCGCTGAAACTCCCGGCGATGCTAGTGAAAATCAAAACGCCGGAATTACCGCTGCATCTGGCAGGGGAAACCCAGCGTCGGGATTTGCGCTGGCAGATTTGTACCGAAAGCCAGGGAATGGTGGCACGCGGCGTTGACGGTGCCGACCAGCTTCGCGCCTTTGTGGTCAGTGAGGATCGGATGAAAGAGGCATTTGGATTGTTGAAAACGTTACCGGTGTAGGTGGGCTACTGTGCCTAAAATGTCGGATGCGACGCAGGCGCGTCTTATCCGACCTACGGGGAGCGCACGTGTAGGCCACATAATGCGTTCATGTCGCATCCAGCTACTGTGCCTAAAATGTCGGATGCGACGCTGGCGCGTCTTATCCGACCTACGGGGAGGCATGTGTTGGTCACATAATGCGTTCATATCGCATCCAGCTACTGTGCCCAAAATGTCGGATGCGATGCTGGCGCATCTTATCCAACCTACGGGGAGCGCATGTGTTGGTCACATAATGCGTTCATGTCGCATCCGCCTACTGTGCCTAAAATGTCGGATGCGACGCTGGTGCGTCTTATCCGACCTACGGGGACGCATGTGTAGGCCGGATAAGGCGTTTACGCCGCATCCGGCAATGGTGTCCAAATGCAACACGTTTTATCCGTTCTGGACTTCACCCGCTAACCAACGCGCCGCAGCAATAACCCCCTGCCCCAGAGACAAGCCGCCATCACCCGCCGGTAAACTCTGTGGAAAGAGCAATGTGAAATCAGCGAGATAATGCGCCAGACGTGCACGCAGCAAACGGTTATGAATAACCCCGCCGCTAAATACCAGCGTAGTGATACCACGCATCGTGGCCTGCTCACGCATCAACGCGGCAAAACCCTGCGCCAGCGCATCATGAAACGCCCACGCGCGTTGATTAACCGGTGCCTGCCAGTTCAGCCACTGCTGCCAGAAAGTGGCGAGATCCAGTTGATTGTCCACCAGCGGCATTGTCACCGGATGCGTCACTCCGTCGCATGAGGCTGCGAGCGCCTCCAGAGCACAAGCCGCTTCACCTTCATAACTTAACGTGGCTGGCGCACAGCCCAGTGCCGCCGCCACTGCATCGAACAAACGCCCACACGATGACGCCAGCGGCGCGTTAATTCCACGCTCAATGGCCCGCGCCAACACGCTCCAGTTTTGCTGTTGCACACTTGCCGTTTCAGAGTAATTCTGCCACTCCGGCACAAAGCGCAGGCACTGCGCCAGCAGGTTACGCCACGGCTGCTTCGCCGCCAAATCGCCACCCGGAAGCGCCACTGCAGGCAAGCCGCCCAGGTGCTCACATTCGCGATAGTTCACCCGCAGACACTCGCCGCCCCACAAAGCGCCGTTCTCCCCCATACCGATACCGTCGAGCGTCAAAGCAATGACATCACCGCCATCCAGCGGCCACTGATGCTCTGCCAGACACGCCGCTGCGTGGGCATGATGATGCAGCACCGTTTGCGTCGGCAGATTCATTTCGCGCGCCCACTGGCTGGAGACATAACCCGGATGCGCGTCATGCACAACGTATTGCGGAGTGAAATCGTAGATGTTTTGCATCAGGCGTAACGCTTCGCGCCACTGCATCTGGATGCCATCGTCACTTAAATCGCCCAGATGCTGACTCAACACCGCTTGCTCACCGCGCACCAGGCAGAAGGTATTTTTCAGATCCGCGCCGAGACACAGCACAGGCGGAACATTTTTAAAGCCCGGAGGCAAAGCCAGCGCATCCGGCACATACCCCCGCGAACGGCGCAGCATTTCGCCGCTTTCGCGCACCACCGAATCATCCATCCGCTGCACGATGTCGCGGTTATGTATCAAGAATCCGTCGGCAATGCCCTGCAAATCCGACAACGCCTGTTCGTTGCTGATAGCCGGTGGTTTACCGCTCAGATTGCCGGAGGTCATCACCAGCGGGCATTGCAGTTCCTGTAACAGCAAATGTTGCAGCGGATTAGCCGGGAGCATTACGCCCACTTCATTAAGGCCATGGGCGATATCATCACAAAGCTCAGGTACGTATTTTTTATCCACCAGCACAATCGGCGCGGCGGGCGTGGTAAGCAACTGGCGCGCAGCGTCTGGTAAACCTTCTGCCACTGGCAACATGACCGCCAGCGGTTTCGCCGGGCGATGTTTGCGCGCCCGCAGTGTCGCCACCGCGTTACTGTTACGTGCATCGCAGGCAAGATGAAATCCGCCAATCCCTTTGATGGCGACAATGTTGCCCATTTTTAACTGTGCGATAGCCTCCTGTAATGCCGCCTCCTGTTCCGCATGTTCACCATGACTTACCCATTCAAGATGTGGGCCACACTCCGGGCAGGCCACCGGCTGGGCGTGGAAGCGACGATCGAGCGGGTCGCGGTACTCTTTGTCACAGGCCGGACATAGCGGAAACGCCGCCATCACGGTAAACGGGCGGTCGTAAGGCATCGCGCGAATAATGGTGAAACGCGGGCCACAGTGAGTACAGTTGATAAACGGATAACGATAACGCCGTTCGCCTGGGGTATTCATTTCATCAAGACACGCTGGGCAAGTGGCAGCATCCGGGACAATTTGCGTATTCATGGTGCCGCCTGTGCTCTGGCGGATGGTGAACTCGGTGGGCGGCTGTGGCCAGATAAACGGCTCACGCTCGACGCTATCAATACGCGCCAGCGGCGGGCAGTGCTGATGCAATTGAACAAGAAACGTTTCCGGGTCTTCCAGCAGCCGGACTTCTACGCCATCGCCGTCATTACAGACATCGCCGTGAAGATTTAATTGCTGTGCCAGCTGCCAGACAAACGGACGAAAACCGACGCCCTGCACTTTGCCACGAATACGCAGTTGGACACCGCAAGATGTGTTTTTTGCCATTGAGTTATTCCCGCCATCATGAATTGCGTAACCCGCCCTGCCGGACACGACAGCGTCGCATCCGGCAGTCACAGGTCGGCGATACCGCCCGCTCCGTATTCTACGAATATTTCCGGGAATTCCTTTGATGCCAGAACAGTTCTGTAAGATTTTTAGAACATCAGCGCCGTACGGCGACGTTTTTCTGCGCTCAGTTGTTCAAGTTTATTACGATCGACACAAATCAGCGCATGGGTCGGGCAAGTCGCCATACACGCCGGGCCGTCTTCACGATGGTTGCACAGGTCGCATTTATTGGCTTCAGCTTTGTCAGCCCGTACATTCAGCCCCGCGCCGCTGTTGCGAATCACCGGACGTACCACCACTTCCATCGCGCCATACGGGCAAGCCACAACGCAGGTTTTGCAACCAATACAACGTTCCTGCATGACATGAACAAACCCTTTATCACGGCTGATAGCACCATTCGGGCAGACGTTAGCGCACGGTGCATCTTCACACTGACGGCAAACTGTCGCCGTGGAAATGTTCACACCTTTAATGACATGGATTCGCGGTAAAAATGTTTCCGGGGTCAGCGATGCACAGTCCTGATTTTCCTGATGAGAAACCACGCACGCCACTTCACAGGTACGGCAACCAATACATTTACTCGCGTCAGCAATGATGAAACGGTTCATCAAATTCTCCAGCAATGACAGTTAATGCGCCGATACATTCACAAATCATGCCAGTTTTTAATTCACTGTTATTTAAGGAAATTGATTTCTGCGAAGCAGGAAAAACGATGTCATCGACACTAGTGACGATGACATGTGATGACAATGTTTATCGCGAAAGAGCAATGAGTGAGTCGCGGCGGATCAGTTTTCCGCTGAAGGTTTTCGGCGGTGAGAAATCCCCGCCATCGAGCATAAAAATCAGCCGTCCAATAATTTCCTGAATCATCTCTGTTACCGGAATTTTTACGCTGGAGAGCGCCGGAACGGTGTAGGGGGCAATTGCGATATCATCGAATCCGATAACTGACACCTGCTCTGGCACCGCTACGCCGCGCTCGTGTAACGCTTTCATCGCACCTATCGCCATATCGTCGTTACTGGCAACTAACGCGCTAAATTTAGCCCCACGTTCGAGCAACGTTTCTACCCCTTCGGCCCCGCTGGCGGGCGTCCATTTACCGTTAGCGATAAGTTGTTCATTGAGCGCAATACCATGCTGCGCCAGCGCGTCTTTATACCCGGCAAGACGTTCAATGCTGGTGGGGGAATCCATCGAACCGGTAAGGAAAGCAATCTCCTGATGCCCGGCGTTTATCAACTCTGCCACGGCGTTAAAGCTGGTCTGTTTATGATCGCACCAGACGCTATGGCTGCTGTTTTTGCGCAGGCGGCGATTAAGCACCATTATCGGCTGACTGTGCGCGTCAATAATGTCATCAATCTCATCCACGCTTAAAAAACGCGGGTAAATCATGATGGCGTCGCAGCGCAAATCCAGCAGATACTGAATCGCCTGGCGCTCTTCTTCGGCGCTGTGTTTACCATCGGCCAATAGCAACTGCCGCCCTTTCTCTTCCGCCATTCGCGCGGCATGAAACAGTAATTCACTAAAATAAATGCCGTGGTAAAGCGTGTTGGTCACTACCAGCCCCAGCGTCTGCGTACTCTTCGCCGACAGATTGCGCGCCAGCAAGTTTGGACGGTAACCGCTCTCTTCTACCGCCTGAAACACGCGATCTTTAGTCTCCTGGCTGACGTAGCCATTACCAGAAAGCACGCGAGAAACGGTCGCTTTTGAAACCCCGGCGCGCTTCGCCACTTCCAGCATCGTCGTCATCATTTTCATCCCTTTACACGCAATCAACGCAGTGTACTGCACCGTTTGCCGATTGTCCTTGCGCAATCGGCGGGAAAAATATTCAGGTGACCGGTTTCACAAATATAAAAAATGAACAATTCACTCTCTTGCTTATTTTTTGACAACTATTCATGATTTTGTGAAACCGGTTTCTTGATTCCGTTTCAGCATCGGCATTTTTCCGTCACGTCGACTGATAACAACTACATCTACCCTACTGATAACAGGATAAAATCCGATGGCCAAAAATTATGCGGCGCTGGCACGCTCGGTGATAGCGGCACTGGGCGGCGTTGATAACATCTCGGCGGTCACCCACTGTATGACGCGTTTGCGCTTTGTTATCAAAGATAACCAGCTTATCGACAGCCCGACGTTAAAAACCATCTCCGGCGTGCTCGGCGTGGTACGTAGTGACAACCAGTGTCAGGTAATTATCGGCAATACGGTTTCGCAGGCCTTTCAGGAAGTCGTCAGCCTGCTGCCGGGAGATATGCAGCCCGCACAGCCCGTGGGTAAACCCAAACTCACGCTGCGTCGCATTGGTGCGGGGATCCTCGATGCGCTGATCGGCACCATGTCACCGCTGATCCCGGCGATTATCGGCGGATCGATGGTCAAACTGCTGGCGATGATCCTCGAGATGAGCGGCGTGCTGACAAAAGGATCGCCGACCTTAACCATTCTGAATGTGATTGGTGACGGTGCTTTCTTCTTCCTGCCGCTAATGGTCGCGGCATCTGCCGCCATCAAATTTAAAACCAATATGTCGCTGGCGATTGCCATCGCGGGTGTGCTGGTACATCCGAGTTTTATTGAACTGATGGCGAAAGCGGCCCAGGGTGAACATGTCGAATTTGCCCTGATCCCGGTCACCGCGGTGAAATACACCTACACGGTGATCCCGGCGCTGGTGATGACCTGGTGCCTGTCATATATCGAACGCTGGGTGGATCGCATTACACCGGCGGTGACGAAAAACTTCCTCAAGCCAATGCTGATTGTGTTGATTGCCGCACCGCTGGCAATCCTGCTGATTGGCCCGATTGGTATCTGGATCGGTAGCGCCATTTCGGCGCTGGTTTACACCATTCATGGTTATCTGGGCTGGCTTTCAGTCGCCATTATGGGCGCGCTGTGGCCTCTGCTGGTAATGACCGGGATGCACCGCGTCTTTACGCCAACCATCATTCAGACCATTGCCGAAACCGGCAAAGAAGGGATGGTCATGCCGTCAGAGATCGGCGCTAACCTGTCGCTGGGCGGTTCATCACTGGCGGTGGCGTGGAAAACGAAAAATCCGGAACTGCGCCAGACGGCGCTGGCTGCGGCGGCATCAGCCATTATGGCGGGGATTTCCGAACCGGCGTTATACGGCGTGGCGATCCGCCTGAAACGTCCGCTTATCGCCAGTCTTATCAGCGGTTTTATTTGCGGCGCGGTTGCCGGTATGGCGGGGCTTGCCAGCCACTCAATGGCAGCGCCGGGGTTATTTACCAGCGTGCAATTCTTCGATCCGGCGAATCCAATGAGCATCGTCTGGGTGTTCGCGGTCATGGCGCTGGCGGTGGTGCTGTCGTTTATCCTCACACTGTTGCTCGGCTTTGAGGATATTCCTGTTGAGGAAGCGGCTGCCGAGGCGCGAAAGCATCAGAGCGTACAACCGACCGTCGCCAAAGAAGTAAGTCTTAATTGAGGATGAAAATGTCAGTATTTCCGCAAGGTTTTTTATGGGGCGGCGCGCTTGCCGCCAACCAGTCTGAAGGCGCGTACCGTGAAGGCGGCAAAGGGCTGACCACGGTCGATATGATCCCACATGGCGAGCATCGAATGGCGGTGAAACTGGGGCTGGAAAAACGTTTTCAGTTGCGCGATGACGAGTTTTATCCCAGCCATGAGGCGACGGATTTTTATCATCGTTATAAAGAAGATATCGCCCTGATGGCTGAGATGGGATTCAAAGTGTTCCGTACCTCAATTGCCTGGAGCCGCCTCTTCCCGCAGGGCGATGAACTGACGCCTAACCAGCAGGGCATTGCTTTTTACCGTTCTGTCTTTGAAGAGTGTAAAAAGTACGGTATCGAACCGCTGGTCACGTTGTGCCACTTCGATGTGCCGATGCATCTGGTCACCGAATATGGCTCCTGGCGTAACCGCAAGCTGGTGGAGTTTTTCAGCCGCTACGCCCGGACCTGCTTTGAAGCATTTGATGGTCTGGTGAAATACTGGCTAACCTTCAATGAAATCAACATTATGTTGCATAGCCCGTTCTCCGGCGCGGGTCTGGTGTTTGAAGAAGGGGAAAATCAGGATCAGGTGAAATATCAGGCCGCGCATCACCAGCTGATTGCCAGTGCATTAGCCACCAAAATCGCCCATGAGGTTAACCCGCAAAATCAGGTGGGTTGTATGCTGGCGGGCGGTAACTTCTACCCTTACAGTTGCAAGCCGGAAGATGTCTGGGCGGCGCTGGAGAAAGACCGGGAAAACCTGTTTTTTATCGATGTGCAGGCGCGGGGCACGTATCCGGCTTACTCTGCCCGCGTATTCCGCAAAAAAGGGGTAACCATCGACAAAGCACCGGGCGATGATGAAATCCTGAAAAACACCGTCGATTTTGTCTCCTTCAGCTATTACGCCTCGCGCTGCGCCTCGGCGGAGATGAACGCCAACAACAGCAGTGCGGCGAACGTGGTGAAATCGCTGCGTAATCCGTATCTACAGGTGAGCGACTGGGGCTGGGGAATTGATCCACTCGGTCTGCGTATCACCATGAACATGATGTACGACCGCTATCAGAAGCCGCTGTTTCTGGTGGAAAACGGCCTGGGCGCAAAAGATGAATTTGCTGCCAATGGTGAGATTAACGATGACTATCGCATCAGCTATTTACGCGAACATATCCACGCAATGGGCGAAGCGATTGCAGACGGCATTCCGCTGATGGGCTACACCACCTGGGGCTGTATTGATTTAGTTTCCGCCTCTACGGGTGAAATGAGCAAACGCTACGGTTTTGTCTACGTAGACCGTGACGACGCAGGCAACGGTACGCTGACGCGCACACGTAAGAAATCGTTCTGGTGGTATAAAAAAGTGATTGCCAGTAATGGTGAGGATTTAGAGTAAGTAACAGTGCCGGATGCGGCGTGAACGCCTTATCCGGCCTACATAGTTCGTGCGACATGTAGGCCCGATAAGCGCAGCGCATCGGGCAATCTGGCGTTTGCTATCAGTTCTGATTCCCTCATCAAGAACATCCCTGTCCTGATTCCTTACTGAAAAACTACTCTTCTTCCACCGCTAATTGCGCGAATCCGCCATTCCCTTCCCAGCCTTCCAGTCGTTGATAAACGGTTTCTACCGCATCTTTAATCGGCTGAGTCATCGGGTAGTAAAAGCCGACGATATCCGGCTGAATGCCGAGGAAAATCACTTCGCCAATATCTTCTTTCAACTGGTCGATAAGGTAGTTCAACGGCATGTTATGGGTAGTCATCATAAACATCTCAGCGATATCATCCGGGTCGATGATGCGGATTTCGCCGGGGTTTAGCCCCATATCCGTGGCGTCGACAATCAGTAACCGCGTAGGGCGCAGTTCACGGATGGCGACGATATCGTTTTCCGGTGCGCTACCGCCGTCAATCACTACCCAGTTACCTTTCGGCGCGGCGGCGCACTTTTCCGCCAGCAGCGGGCCTGCGCCATCATCGCCCATCATGCTATTGCCAACACAGAGTAAAACGTCAGTCACGCAGTCTCCTCACCATCAAATAGATGGCGTTTTCCTGATGAATATCATGCAGCATACTTAGCAGCATTGTACTCCATTCCTGCTGCTGCGAAGTTTGCGCTGCCCGGGCTTTATCGAATGCATTGGCCAGCATCGGCACATGGTTAATGTCGATGACGATCTCACCGTATTTCGGCACGCCTTCCATTTTGCGGCGGGCTTCGCTGCCCGCCTCCAGTGTGGCAATCCATGCCAGATATTCATCCCACGGGCAGGTGAGCGCCGCTTCCAGGCAATCGATAACCCCAAGGTGGTGACCAATCGCCAGGCTGTAATAGACCACCTGCTGCGCCTCGGCGGGCATGGCATCGCTCTCATCAATAAATTTACGGCTCAGTTGACTGAACACCACCTTTTCACTCATCGGATACGCGCCTCTTCAACAACATGATTCAGATGGCTGACAATCTCGTTCAGACGCGGATCGTTTTCCGCCTCCAGCCAGCGTGCAACCTGTTCTTCGCCCTGCCCTAACTGTGTCAGGAAGTCATCGGCAATCTGGCGACCGTAACGGTAACCCGCCAGGCGGCGTGCTTCGCGATCCACTTTCACGCGTAGCGGCTGCACCATATCGCCATGCAGGATCTCTGCCGGTTGTTCATCCTGCTCACCCGGCCCACGGGCGTGAATTTTCTGCTCCAGCAGACCGAGTGCCATTGCAAAGCCGTATAGCGTGGCGGCTGGCGTTGGCGGGCAGCCAGGGATGTAGACATCCACCGGGACGATTTTATCCGTACCGCCCCACACGCAGTAGAGATCGTGGAAAATGCCGCCGCTGTTACCGCAGGCACCGTAGGAGATACAGATTTTCGGGTCCGGCGCGGACTGCCACGCACGCAGCGCAGGGGATCGCATTGCACGGGTGACCGCGCCGGTAAACAGTAAAATATCCGCATGACGCGGTGAAGGAACGACTTTAATGCCGAAGCGTTCTGCATCAAACAGCGGCGAAAGCGTGGCGAAAATTTCGATTTCGCAGCCGTTGCAGCCGCCGCAGTCCACGCGGTAAACATAGGCAGAACGTTTGATTTTTTTCAGTAACGACGCCTTCATGCTGGCGATGGATTCATCCACCGTCATCGGGACCGGAATGCCGTTGGCGTCACGGGGGCCTAATAAATTGCTCATCAGATGGCCTCTTTCATATGGCGAGTCAGTTCAATACGGTCGGACGGCACCAGGCATTTCTGGCGCTTACATTCCGGGCAAGTCTCAAAGCTTTCGCGGTGGTTTTCCGCGCGGCTGTCGCCGTTGTGCTTAAGCAGCGCAATGGCGTAGTCGATCTCTTTCTGGACGGCGAAAGGACGATTGCAGACGCGGCAGTTGCACAGCGCAAAGCGGGACTGTTGCAGGAAGTCTTCTTTCTTCCACACCGCCAGTTCGTACTCTTGCGACAGTTTGATCGCCGCCGTCGGGCAAACTTCTTCGCAGCGTCCACAGAAGATGCAGCGCCCGAGATTAAACTCCCAGGCAAGCTCTCCTGTGGCGAGGTCAGTTTCAACTGTTAAGGCGTTTGACGGGCAGGCATTGACGCAGGCCGCGCAGCCGATGCACTGCTGCGGGTTCTGCTCTGGCTTACCACGGAAGTTTTTATCAACCGCAATCGGCTCCAGCGGATAAGACGAGGTCGCCGTGCCGGTTTTGATAACTTTTTTGATAAAGGTAAACATGGCGATTCCTTATTTCAGCGGCGAGTTTTTACGCTCAATGCTGTAGCGCTCGAGTTCTTTATACGGCACCACTTTGCTCTTCTTCTTACGGACATCGACCACGGTCATGCGGTCGGTACAGGAGTAGCAAGGGTCTAGGCTACCGATAATCAGCGGCGCATCGGAAACAGTGTTGCCACGCAGCATGTAGCGCAGGGTCGGCCAGTTCGCGTAGGTCGCGGCACGGCAGCGCCAGCGGTACAGCTTCTGGTTGTCGCCAGTCATGCTCCAGTGGATATCATCACCGCGCGGCGCTTCGGCAAAGCCCAGCGCGAAACGGTGCGGAATGTAGGTAAAGCCTTCCACCATCAGCGGGCCGCCCGGCAGGTTATCCAGACCGTAGTCGATCATGTTCAGCGCGGTATAGACCTCGTTGATTCGCACTTTCAGACGGGAAATAACGTCGCAGCCCTGCTCGCTGTGGACTTCCATTGGCAGCAGGCCATAACCGACAAACGGGTGATCGGCACGGGTATCGCGGGCGTGACCGCTGGCGCGGACCATCGGGCCAACGTTACTGAAATCGCGGGCGATTTCCGGGTCCAGACGACCAATGCCGACGGTGCGCTGTTCCATGTTCGGCGTACTCAGCAGCACATCAACCAGCTCCTGTACTTCACGACGCATCTGCTGTGCCAGTTGACGGGTCTGGATCATGTCATCTTTCAGCAGATCGCGACGAATCCCGCCGATCAGGTTCAGGCCGTAGGTTTTACGCGCACCGGTGAGGATCTCTGCCATTTTCATGGAGGTTTCACGCACGCGGAAGAACTGCATAAAGCCGGAGTCAAAGCCGGTAAAGTGGCAGGCGAGGCCGAGGTTGAGCAGATGCGAGTGCAGGCGTTCTACCTCCAGCAGAATGGCGCGGATCATCTGCGCACGTTCTGGCACCTGAATACCCATCGCGTTTTCCACCGACGTGGTGTAGGCGGTGCTGTGAGCAAAGCCGCAGATCCCGCACACACGGTCAGAGAGGAAGGTCACTTCGTTATAACCCATGCGGGTTTCCGCCAGTTTTTCCATACCGCGATGAACGTAGAACAGGCGGTAGTCGGCGTCGATAATGTTTTCGCCATCGACGAACAGACGGAAGTGGCCCGGTTCGTCGGAAGTGACGTGCAGCGGACCAATCGGCACGACATTGTTTTTCTTGTCGCCCAGTTCGTTGATGAACTCGTAGGTTTCAGCATCGGTGGTCGGCGCCGGGCGCTGACGATAATCCATACTGTCTTTACGCAGCGGGTAGAGTTCATCCGGCCAGTCATCCGGCAGCACCAGACGGCGTTCATCCGGAAGCCCTACCGGAATCAAACCGTACATATCGCGCACTTCACGCTCGCCCCACACCGCTGCCGGAACGCGCGGCGTCACGGACGGATATTCCGGTTTGTTGGCGTCAACTTCGACGCGAACCGTTACCCAACACTTGGTGCCCTTCTCCATCGACAGCACGTAATAAACGGCGTAATGACCATTCAGTTTGCGTTCGTCGTTACCAAACAGCACCGACAGCCAGCCACCCTGTTTGTAGTAAAGAAACTCCACCACTTCCGGCAGGTAGTTCACCTTTACGGTGACAGTCAGCTGATCTTTGGTCTGCCAGGCGTGGTCCAGCACGACGCCCGGAAATGCCTCATTCAGCGCGGCGAGATAATGTTGACCTAATTTTTCTTCAGACATGCTCAAACTCTCTTTAATCACGCCGCCAGCAAGGAGACGAACGCTAAAAATGCAAAGCCAAACCCAGCCCAGGTAATGCGCGGAGTAATATCAAGACGCAGACGGGCCATGCTGTTTTCGAACAGCGCGATAACCAGGACGCCGACCACCAGTTTGACGATGGCAGTCACCAGCGCCAGCAGCAGCCCACCAGCGGTGAAGGTTTCCATTTGTCCCCACGGAATAAACACCCCGACGAACATCTGCAACACCACCAGCTGTTTCAGGCTGATACCCCATTTCATGACGCCAAAGCCGCTGCCGCTGTACTCAGAGAGCGGACCTTCCTGCAGCTCCTGCTCGGCTTCCGCCAGGTCGAACGGCAGTTTGCCCATTTCGATAAAGGTGGCGAACGCACAGGCACAAAGCGCCAGTACCAGCGGGATGCTTTTGCTCAGCGGCCAGTGATAAACGGTATCGGTGATGTTGCTGATATTGGTGGAACCGGTAACCTGCGCGGCGACCCACAGACCAAGCAGCAACATCGGCTCGACCAGCACACCCAGCATCGCTTCACGGCTCGCGCCGATAGCAGTAAACGGGCTACCGGTATCCAGACCGGAAATGGCAAAGAAGAAACGCGCAATGGCAAAGAGATACAGTAAGGTGATCAAATCGCCCAGTTGCGGCAGCGGAGAACCGACGGTCACCACCGGCAGCGCGGTAGCGATAGTCAGCATGACGCCCACCATCACATACGGCGTCAGGCGGAACACCCAGCCGGAGGCATCCGGGCCAACGCTCTGACGCCCCAGCAGTTTGATAATGTCGCGATACTCCTGCAACACGCCCGGCCCGCGACGGTTATGTAAGCGGGCTCGCGCCACGCGGGTTATACCGGAGAGCAGCGGCGCAACGGCAAATAACACCAGCGCCTGAATTAACGGATATAAAACACTCATTCTCAGGCTCCTCGTGAAACAATAATCACCACCAGTACCGCCAGTTCAACCAGCGCCATCCGGCGGAACAGCAACGCACTGCCTTCGCACTGCCAGCCCGGCACCAGCGACACCGGATTCAGCCATTTGCGCAGTTTCAGCACTGGTGCAAACGCCTGTTTCACAGGCATGGCAAAACCGTGAGCGGTAATCACCATTGATTTTTCGTGGTCGTAGCCGCACACCCAGGCCGCACCGCGGGAACGCGACGGCAAACGATCGCCTTTGCAAATCGCCATAATGATGAATGGCAGCAGCGGGCAGGCAATCAGCAGCAATGTGATCATTGGTTGAGAAACGGTGGTGTTAGCAGGCTCCAGCGGCAGAGGTACAGCAGCAGACAGCATCGGCAGTAGCCACGGCGCAGCAACACCGCCAATTACGCAGCAAATCGCCAGTGCCACTACGCTGACGCTCATCAGGAGCGGCGCACAGGTGGCGTTTTCGGCTTCTTTGGTACGCGGCGCACCGAGGAACGTGACGCCATAGACTTTCGCCATACACATCACCGCCAGCGCACCGGTAATTGCCAGACCCACAGCGAGCAGCGGCCCCAGCAGACGGGCAACAAACGCGCCACTATTGCTCAATTTGAAGAAGGATTGATAGATAACCCATTCCCCGGCAAAACCGTTCAGCGGCGGCAGCGCAGCCATTGCCATCAGCCCGACTAACATGGCGATGGAGATAACCGGCATTTTCTTGCCAATACCACCGAGTTTTTCGATATCGCGATGACCGGTACGGAACCAGACGCTCCCCGCCCCGAGGAACAGTACGCTTTTGAACAGGCTATGGTTAAGCAAATGGTACAGACCACCGACCAGACCAAGGGCAATCAGCGCCGGTTGTTCGAGCGCGATACCCGTTACGCCAGCGCCCAGCCCCAGCAGGATGATGCCGATATTTTCCAGGGTGTGGTAAGCCAGCAGGCGCTGGATGTTGTGCTCCATCAGCGCATACAGACCACCGACGAACGCGGTGATCATGCCGAGCACCAGCAGCGCGATCCCCCACCACAGCGGTGCGTTACCGCCCAGCAGCGACAGGGTTAAAATGCCCAGCAGGCCAATTTTCATGACTACCGTGGAAAACAGCGCGGCAGCTGGCGCAGAGGCGTTCGCATGTGCCTGCGGCACCCAGCCGTGCAGCGGGATAATCCCGGCCAGCAGGCCAAAACCAATCACGCCGAGCAGCCAGATATCGGAACCGAGCGATAGTTGCTGCACGCGCATATCCAGCAGGCGCAGATCCAGCGTGCCGTAACGCTGCCACAGTAGCCAGCAAGCAATCGCCAGCAGCAGAGTGCCAAGACGCCCCAGCGCAAACCACAGTTTGCCCTCTTTGCTGTTGCTGGTGAGGAACACCGCGCACAGGGCCATGATTTCGGCCATTACCACGAACATGCCGATGTTGCTGGCGATGACGGCGCAGACGGCGGCAGCCATCAACATATTGATTTGCAAGCCGTTGCACTTCACCTGCGCGTGGCGATGCCAGTCAATGTTGTAGAGGCTGACAAACAGGCCGCACAGGCCGAGCGTAATCAGCCATATTGCGTTAAGTGGAGAGATTTGCACATCGTAGCTTACCAGCGACAGCGCACCGCTCACGCCGACCGCGCCAGTCAGCACAGTGAAGCCCGCTGCTGCCGTGTACAGGCTACCGACTGCGCCACCAATTCCGGCAATCCAGCCGCTTAGTGCCTTATGAAAAGAAAAGAGAAATGCCAGAACAGCGGCGGCGGCAAACCACGCCACGCCGCTATTGATCAGGGAAATTGCGCTCATTTAGCCTCTCCACTTTGAGCCTGCTGAAACAAGGTGAGATCGCCAAAGTCCGTGTTAAAGGTCAGCTCACGCTTACGTTTGCTAACGCGGGCGATATCGGTGTTATCCACCAGATGCAGGGCTTTGGTTGGGCACATCCGCACGCAGGCCGGACCTTGTTCATCAAAGCTACAAAGGTCACATTTGACAGCGATCGCGCGAATACCCGGCACCCAGTCAAGCAATGTGCTGACACGCGCCGGAGCAGGCGGTGCCGGTGGCGCTTTCGGGGTATTGGCATTTGCAGGAATATCCAGCGGACGGCTACCGGAAAATTCGATTGCGCCGAACGGACAGGCGATGCCGCACAGTTTGCAGCTTACGCACAGGCTTTCATTCAGCTGCACGGCCCCATCAACACGAGTGATAGCATTAACCGGGCAGACTACCGCACAAGGTGCATCTTCACAGTGGTGACAGAGCTGCGGCGCAGATTCTTTATCATTAAGCATCACTCTCAGGCGCGGCATTGATTGCAGGCCGTGCTGGCGATGCGTCTCTGAACAGGCGGCCTCACAGGTGTGGCAGCCGATACAGAGCGTGGAGTCAGCAATTACAAAACGATTCACCGGGCATTCCTCAGGTGATTGTCATTTTTGACGAAAACATGCCGATGAAATGTCATTTTCGACACTCATCGACACGCCCATCCCCAAACAGGCATGATGCCTGCAAACCGGACAAAGCCTCAGCTCATGCTGCTGAGCTTTGTCCCTTTACCAGTTGGCTTAAATTCACCGGCGTGTTGTTCTCAATGGCGGTGTATAAGTTGTCGTAAACACCAGCGATTTTTTCGAGATAGTGTTCCAGAACCTGTTCGCGATTGCGGATGTTGACCTTGCCATCAATCATGCCGTCAATGCTTAACTGAGCCTGTGCAATCATCTGTTTGTCTTCGCCGTCTTTCGTTTCGACGTAGTACTCGATGGTGTGGCTGTTAAAACCATCCGCCAGGGTGACGTAGATGCGAAAATGTTCAAAAAGTACGAAACAGAGTTCTTTATCTGGCGCGCAACTCATGGCGTGGTGCAGACGCGCTTTTGATAACGTGATCCCCTGAACCAGCGAATTGCAGTAGATATGCCACTGGTCCTGTAGGCGACGATGCCGCTGTGCGATGTAATCGGCTTTCTCGCTTATTTCCCAAATAGTCATTGTCAGGTTACCCGTTTAACAGAGATGCCTGCCTTAAGCATTTTTTGTGCCAATTTTTATCTCATTGTTATTTATGTATTTTTCATAAGACAACCGACTTTCGACGCCATGACGACGTGTCATTTCGACATCATCGACATTGTTCACATCAGGGATAATCAACACTGGCATAATTATTGCTTGTCACGGGCAACAGTTAATGGGAGGCGATATGCACGAAATAACCCTCTGCCAGCGGGCACTGGAATTGATCGAACAGCAGGCCATACAGCACGGCGCAAAACGCGTAACTGCGGTCTGGCTCAAAATTGGCGCATTTTCTTGTGTCGAAACCAGCTCTCTTGCCTTTTGTTTTGATCTGGTTTGCCGCGGCAGCGTGGCAGAAGGTTGTAAACTGCACCTCGAAGAACAAGAGGCCGAGTGCTGGTGTGAAACATGCCAGCAGTATGTGACGCTACTGACCCAGCGCGTCCGCCGCTGTCCACAGTGTCATGGCGACATGCTGCGCATTGTGGCAGACGACGGTTTACAGATTCGGCGGATAGAAATAGACCAGGAGTGAGCGATGTGTACAACATGCGGTTGCGGTGAAGGCAACTTGTATATCGAGGGTGATGAACATAACCCTCATTCCGCGTTTCGTAGCGCGCCATTTGCCCCGGCGGCACGGCCGAAGATGAAAATCACCGGCATTAAAGCGCCTGAATTTACCCCCAGCCAGACTGAAGAAGGCGACCTGCATTACGGTCATGGCGAAGCGGGCACTCACGCACCGGGCATGAGCCAGCGACGGATGCTGGAAGTTGAAATTGACGTGCTGGACAAAAACAACCGTCTGGCTGAACGCAACCGCGCGCGCTTTGCTGCTCGCAAGCAACTGGTGCTCAACCTGGTTTCCAGCCCTGGTTCCGGTAAAACCACCCTGCTGACGGAAACCTTAATGCGCCTGAAAGACAGCGTTCCGTGCGCGGTTATTGAAGGCGACCAGCAAACCGTGAACGATGCCGCCCGCATTCGCGCTACCGGCACACCAGCGATTCAGGTGAATACCGGTAAAGGCTGCCATCTCGATGCCCAGATGATCGCTGATGCCTCACCGCGCCTGCCACTGGCCGATAACGGTATTCTGTTTATCGAAAACGTTGGCAACCTGGTATGCCCGGCCAGCTTCGATCTCGGTGAAAAACACAAAGTGGCGGTGCTTTCCGTTACCGAAGGTGAAGACAAACCGCTGAAATATCCGCATATGTTTGCCGCCGCCTCGCTGATGCTGCTCAACAAAGTTGACTTGCTGCCGTATCTCAACTTTGACGTTGAGAAGTGCATCGCCTGCGCCCGCGAAGTCAATCCAGAAATTGAAATCATCCTTATTTCCGCCACCAGCGGCGAAGGGATGGACCAGTGGCTGAACTGGCTGGAGGCACAGCGATGTGCATAGGCGTTCCTGGCCAGATTCGCACCATTGACGGCAACCTGGCGAAAGTCGACGTCTGTGGCATTCAGCGCGATGTCGATTTAACGCTAGTCGGCAGCTGCGATGAAAACGGTCAGCCACGCGTGGGCCAGTGGGTACTGGTTCACGTTGGCTTTGCCATGAGCGTAATTAATGAAGCCGAAGCGCGTGACACTCTCGACGCCTTACAAAATATGTTTGATGTTGAGCCGGATGTCGGTGCGCTGTTGTATGGCGAGGAAAAATAATGCGTTTTGTTGATGAATATCGCGCGCCGGAACAGGTGATGCAGTTAATTGAGCATCTGCGCGAACGTGCTTCACATCTTTCATACACCGCCGAACGCCCTCTGCGGATTATGGAAGTGTGCGGCGGTCATACCCACGCCATCTTTAAATTCGGCCTCGACCAGTTACTGCCGGAAAACGTTGAGTTTATCCACGGACCTGGTTGCCCGGTGTGCGTTCTGCCGATGGGCAGAATCGACACCTGCGTGGAGATTGCCAGCCATCCTGAAGTCATCTTCTGTACCTTTGGCGACGCCATGCGCGTACCGGGGAAACAGGGGTCGTTGTTGCAGGCAAAAGCACGCGGTGCTGATGTGCGCATCGTCTACTCGCCAATGGATGCGTTGAAACTGGCGCAGGAGAATCCAACTCGTAAAGTGGTGTTCTTCGGCTTAGGGTTTGAAACCACCATGCCGACCACCGCAATCACGCTGCAACAGGCAAAAGCCCGCGATGTGCAGAATTTTTACTTCTTCTGCCAGCACATTACGCTGATCCCCACGCTGCGCAGTTTGCTGGAACAGCCGGACAATGGCATCGACGCGTTCCTCGCGCCGGGCCACGTCAGTATGGTAATTGGCACCGACGCCTATAATTTTATCGCCAGCGATTTTCATCGTCCTCTGGTGGTCGCTGGTTTCGAACCACTTGATCTACTGCAAGGCGTGGTGATGCTGGTAGAGCAGAAAATAGCGGCCCACAGCAAGGTAGAGAATCAGTACCGGCGAGTGGTGCCAGATGCGGGTAATTTGCTGGCACAACAGGCGATTGCTGACGTCTTCTGCGTCAATGGCGACAGCGAATGGCGCGGCTTAGGCGTGATTGAATCTTCTGGTGTGCACCTGACGCCGGATTATCAACGATTCGATGCCGAAGCACATTTCCGCCCGGCACCGCAGCAGGTTTGTGATGACCCGCGCGCACGTTGTGGTGAAGTATTGACCGGCAAATGTAAGCCGCATCAATGCCCGCTGTTTGGTAACACCTGTAATCCTCAAACCGCGTTCGGCGCACTTATGGTTTCCTCCGAAGGAGCATGTGCCGCATGGTATCAGTATCGTCAGCAGGAGAGTGAAGTGTGAATAATATCCAACTCGCCCACGGCAGCGGCGGCCAGGCGATGCAGCAATTAATCAACAGCCTGTTTATGGAGGCGTTTGCTAATCCGTGGCTGGCAGAACAGGAAGATCAGGCTCGTCTTGACCTGGCGCAATTAATGGCAGAAGGCGATCGTCTGGCTTTCTCCACTGACAGCTACGTCATCGACCCGCTGTTCTTCCCTGGCGGTAATATCGGCAAGCTGGCGATTTGCGGCACGGCCAATGACGTTGCGGTCAGCGGCGCTATCCCACGTTATCTTTCCTGTGGATTTATCCTCGAAGAAGGATTGCCGATGGAGACGTTGAAAGCGGTAGTGACCAGCATGGCAGAAACCGCCCGCGCGGCAGGAATCGCCATCGTCACTGGCGACACTAAAGTGGTACAGCGTGGGGCGGCAGATAAACTGTTTATCAACACCGCAGGCATGGGTGCGATCCCGGCGAATATTCACTGGGGAGCACAAACTCTCACCGCAGGCGATGTTCTGCTGGTTAGCGGTACGCTCGGCGACCACGGAGCAACTATCCTTAACCTGCGCGAGCAGCTGGGGCTGGACGGCGAACTGGTCAGCGATTGCGCGGTACTGACGCCGCTGATTCAGACGCTGCGCGACATTCCCGGCGTGAAAGCGCTGCGCGATGCTACCCGTGGTGGAGTGAACGCGGTAGTTCATGAGTTCGCCGCAGCCTGCGGTTGCGGTATTGAACTTTCAGAAGCAGCGCTGCCGGTTAAACCTGCCGTGCGTGGCGTTTGCGAATTGCTGGGCCTGGATGCCCTCAACTTTGCCAACGAAGGTAAGCTGGTGATTGCTGTAGAGCGTAACGCGGCAGAGCAAGTGCTGGCGGCGCTGCGTTCCCACCCACTGGGACAAGATGCAGCATTAATTGGCGAAGTGGTTGAGCGTAAAGGTGTTCGTCTCGCTGGGCTTTATGGCGTGAAACGAACTCTCGATCTACCACACGCCGAACCACTACCTCGTATATGCTAAAAAAAATCTAGCCCCTGGAATTTGTCATTTACCTTTTGCACCGCTTAGCGGTGCTTTCCTGGAAGAACAACATGTCGTATACACCGATGAGTGATCTCGGGCAACAAGGGTTGTTCGACATCACTCGGACACTATTGCAGCAGCCCGATCTGGCCTCGCTGTGTGAGGCTCTTTCGCAACTGGTAAAGCGATCTGCGCTCGCCGACAACGCAGCTATTGTGTTGTGGCAAGCGCAGACTCAACGTGCGACTTATTACGCGTCGCGTGACAAAGACAATCCCATTAAATACGAAGACGAAACCATTCTGGCACATGGTCCGGTGCGCAGCATTTTATCGCGCCCTGACACACTGCACTGCAGCTACGAAGAATTTTGTGACACCTGGCCGCAACTGGCTACGAGTGGGCTATACCCCAAATTTGGTCACTATTGCCTGATGCCGCAGGCCGCAGAAGGACATATTTTTGGCGCCTGTGAATTTATTCGTTATGACGATCGCCCGTGGAGCGAAAAAGAGTTCAATCGACTGCAAACATTTACGCAGATTGTTTCTGTTGTCAGCGAGCAAATTCAGAGTCGCGTCATCAACAATGTCGACTACGAACTGCTATGCCGGGAACGGGATAACTTCCGCATTCTGGTTGCCATCACCAACGCGGTACTTTCTCGCCTGGACATGGACGAGCTGGTCAGCGAAGTGGCTAAAGAAATCCACTACTACTTCGATATCGACGATATCAGCATCGTTTTACGCAGCCACCGCAAAAACAAACTCAACGTTTACTCCACTCACTATCTCGATAAACAGCATCCCACTCACGAACAGAGTGAAGTTGATGAGGCCGGAACCCTCACCGAGCGCGTATTTAAAAGCAAAGAGATGCTGCTGCTTAATCTCCACGAGCGAGACGATTTAGCCCCCTACGAACGCATGTTGTTCGACACCTGGGGCAACCAGATCCAGACACTGTGCCTGCTACCGTTGATGTCTGGCAACACCATGCTGGGCGTGCTGAAACTGGCGCAGTGCGAAGAGAAAACCTTTACCACCACTAACCTGAGTTTGCTGCGCCAGATTGCTGAACGTGTGGCGATTGCCGTGGATAACGCCCTCGCCTATCAGGAAATCCACCGTCTGAAAGAGCGCCTGGTTGATGAAAACCTTGCTCTGACCGAACAGCTCAATAATGTGGATAGCGAATTTGGCGAGATTATTGGTCGCAGCGAAGCCATGTATAGCGTGCTCAAGCAGGTTGAGATGGTAGCGCAAAGCGACAGTACCGTACTCATTCTCGGTGAAACGGGGACGGGTAAGGAACTGATTGCCCGCGCGATCCACAATCTTAGCAACCGCAATGGTCGGCGAATGGTGAAGATGAACTGCGCCGCCATGCCTGCCGGATTACTGGAAAGTGACCTGTTTGGTCATGAGCGTGGTGCCTTTACTGGTGCCAGCGCTCAGCGCATTGGTCGTTTTGAACTGGCGGATAAAAGCTCGCTGTTCCTCGATGAAGTGGGCGATATGCCGCTGGAGTTACAGCCGAAGTTGCTGCGCGTATTGCAGGAACAGGAATTCGAACGCCTCGGCAGCAACAAAATCATTCAGACGGACGTGCGTTTAATCGCCGCGACTAACCGCGATCTGAAAAAAATGGTCGCTGACCGCGAGTTCCGTAGCGATCTCTACTACCGCCTGAACGTCTTCCCGATTCATCTGCCGCCGCTGCGCGAGCGCCCAGAAGATATTCCGCTGCTGGCTAAAGCCTTTACATTTAAAATTGCCCGCCGCCTGGGTCGTAATATTGACAGCATTCCTGCCGAGACTCTGCGCGCATTGAGCAATATGGAATGGCCAGGTAACGTGCGCGAACTGGAAAACGTCATTGAGCGCGCGGTGTTGCTGACTCGCGGTAACGTTCTACAACTCTCTTTACCCGATATCCCTCTTTCAGAGCCTGAAACACCGCCGGCCGCGACGGTCGTCGCCCAGGAAGGCGAGGATGAATATCAACTGATTGTCCGCGTATTAAAAGAGACTAATGGCGTGGTTGCCGGGCCAAAAGGCGCTGCACAACGTCTGGGGTTAAAACGCACCACCCTGCTGTCACGGATGAAACGGCTGGGGATTGATAAAGCGGCATTGGTTTAACTGCAAATTGCCGGACAGATCTGCCTGTCCGGCATACTATTCACGAGGTTTTTTCGGACGATATTTTTCCGGCAGTTCTGGCACTGGGCGTTTGTCATCAATCAGATGACGCACGGTTAAGATCGGATGACGCCACAGCATTCGCGGCCCGGCCCACCGCATAATCTGCTTCATCTCTTCACGCTTCGCAGGCTGGTAACAGTGCACCGGACACTGTTTACAGGCGGGTTTCTCTTCGCCAAACACACATTTATCCAGCCGTTTTTGCGCGTAAGCAAACAACGCCTCGTAATGCTCCGGCTCCGCTGACGCCTGCGGGCATTTCGCTTGATAAAGATCGATCATTTTTTTAATCGTCAGTTTTTCACGAGAGATACGCTTGCCGGACATGCTGCCTCCATACTCTTAAGGTGCATTTATATTACAACTTAATTTTAAAGGGGACTATGGCTCTGAAGGAGGAGGTTTCTTCAACCGATGTAATTTTGCGATCTTGTTTCATAGTCATCACGCAAAAGCTGCAAAGCAGCATTTTTCGCGGAACCGGCATCAAGAACTCACCTTTCGCGTCTTCCCCTGAAATGATTAACTCCGGTATCATGTGCGCCTTATGTGATTACAACGAAAATAAAAACCATCACACTACATTTAACATCAGGGAACCGGATCTAATTCCATGAGTGTAATAGAAAATTTCGACGCCCATACACCAATGATGCAGCAGTATCTCAAGCTGAAAGCCCAGCATCCGGAGATCCTGCTGTTCTACCGGATGGGTGACTTTTACGAGCTGTTTTATGACGACGCAAAACGGGCGTCACAGCTGCTGGATATTTCGCTGACCAAACGCGGCGCGTCTGCGGGCGAGCCGATCCCGATGGCGGGTATTCCCTACCATGCAGTGGAGAACTATCTCGCCAAACTGGTGAATCAAGGTGAGTCGGTTGCGATTTGTGAACAAATCGGTGATCCGGCGACCAGCAAAGGTCCGGTTGAGCGCAAAGTTGTCCGTATCGTTACGCCAGGCACCATCAGCGATGAAGCCCTGTTGCAGGAGCGTCAGGATAACCTGCTGGCGGCTATCTGGCAGGACAGCAAAGGTTTCGGCTACGCGACGCTGGATATCAGCTCCGGGCGTTTTCGTCTGAGCGAACCGGCTGACCGCGAAACGATGGCGGCAGAGCTGCAACGCACCAATCCGGCGGAACTGCTGTATGCAGAAGATTTCGCCGAGATGTCGCTGATTGAAGGTCGTCGCGGCCTGCGTCGTCGCCCGCTGTGGGAGTTTGAAATCGACACCGCGCGCCAGCAGTTGAACCTGCAATTTGGCACTCGTGATCTGATTGGTTTCGGCGTCGAGAATGCGCCACGCGGGCTTTGTGCTGCCGGTTGCCTGTTGCAGTATGCGAAAGATACCCAACGCACGACCCTGCCGCATATTCGTTCTATCACCATGGAACGTGAGCAGGACAGCATCATTATGGATGCCGCGACGCGTCGTAACCTGGAAATCACCCAGAACCTGGCGGGCGGTGCGGAGAATACGCTGGCTTCAGTGCTCGATTGTACCGTCACGCCGATGGGCAGCCGTATGCTGAAACGCTGGCTGCATATGCCAGTGCGCGACACCCGCGTGTTGCTTGAGCGCCAGCAAACTATTGGCGCATTGCAGGATTTCACCGCCGAGCTGCAGCCGGTACTGCGTCAGGTGGGCGATCTGGAGCGTATTCTGGCACGTCTGGCTTTACGAACTGCTCGCCCACGCGATCTCGCCCGTATGCGCCACGCTTTCCAGCAACTGCCGGAGCTGCGTGCGCAGTTAGAAAATGTCGATAGTGCACCGGTACAGGCGCTACGTGAGAAGATGGGCGAGTTTGCCGAGCTGCGCGATCTGCTGGAGCGAGCAATCATCGACACACCGCCGGTGCTGGTACGCGACGGTGGTGTTATCGCATCGGGCTATAACGAAGAGCTGGATGAGTGGCGCGCGCTGGCTGACGGCGCGACCGATTATCTGGAGCGTCTGGAAGTCCGCGAGCGTGAACGTACCGGCCTGGACACGCTAAAAGTTGGCTTTAACGCGGTTCATGGTTATTACATTCAGATCAGCCGTGGACAAAGCCATCTGGCACCAATCAACTACATGCGTCGCCAGACGCTGAAAAACGCTGAACGTTACATTATTCCAGAGCTGAAAGAGTACGAAGACAAAGTCCTCACTTCAAAAGGCAAAGCACTGGCACTGGAAAAACAGCTTTATGAAGAGTTGTTCGACCTGCTGTTGCCGCATCTGGAAGCGCTGCAACAGAGCGCGAGCGCGCTGGCGGAACTCGACGTGCTGGTGAACCTGGCGGAACGGGCCTATACCCTGAACTACACCTGCCCGACCTTTATTGATAAACCCGGCATTCGCATTACCGAAGGCCGCCATCCGGTGGTTGAACAGGTACTGAATGAGCCGTTTATCGCTAACCCGCTGAACCTGTCGCCACAGCGTCGGATGTTGATTATTACCGGTCCGAACATGGGCGGTAAAAGTACCTATATGCGCCAGACCGCACTGATTGCGCTGATGGCCTATATCGGCAGCTATGTACCGGCACAAAAAGTCGAGATTGGCCCGATTGACCGTATCTTTACCCGTGTGGGCGCGGCGGACGATCTGGCATCCGGGCGTTCAACCTTTATGGTGGAGATGACCGAAACCGCTAATATTCTGCATAACGCCACCGAGTACAGTCTGGTGTTGATGGATGAGATCGGGCGCGGGACGTCCACTTACGATGGTCTGTCGCTGGCATGGGCGTGTGCGGAAAATCTGGCGAATAAGATTAAGGCATTGACGCTGTTTGCCACCCACTATTTCGAGCTGACCCAGCTACCGGAGAAAATGGAAGGCGTCGCCAACGTGCATCTCGATGCGCTGGAGCACGGCGACACCATTGCCTTTATGCACAGCGTGCAGGACGGCGCGGCGAGCAAAAGCTACGGCCTGGCGGTTGCCGCTCTGGCGGGCGTGCCGAAAGAGGTGATTAAGCGCGCACGGCAAAAACTGCGTGAGCTGGAAAGCATTTCGCCGAACGCCGCCGCGACGCAGGTAGATGGTACGCAGATGTCTTTGCTATCAGTACCAGAAGAAACTTCGCCTGCGGTCGAAGCTCTGGAAAATCTTGATCCGGATTCACTCACCCCGCGTCAGGCGTTAGAGTGGATTTATCGGTTGAAGAGTCTGGTGTAAAAATAATTCCCGATAGTCTTTTGCTATCGGGAATATTAACGACAACTGACGAATCAAATAAAAATACCCTGTATAATAGGAAAGCTTATTTTACAGGGTAAAACCATGCCATCTACACGCTATCAAAAAATCAATGCCCATCACTATCGCCATATATGGGCCGTTGGTGATATTCATGGGGATTATCAATTATTACAATCCCGTTTACATCAATTATCTTTTTGTCCCGAAACTGACTTGCTTATTTCAACAGGCGATAACATTGATCGTGGGCCGGAGAGTCTTAATGTGCTGCGCCTGTTAAACCAGCCCTGGTTTAACACCGTAAAAGGCAACCACGAAGCGATGGCGCTTGATGCGTTCGCTACAGGTGATGGTAATATGTGGTTAGCCAGCGGCGGCGACTGGTTTTTTGATTTAAATGATACGGAACAACAAGAGGCAATAGATCTGTTATTGAGATTCCATAAACTTCCGCATATTATTGAAATTACCAACGACATAATAAAATATGTCATCGCACATGCGGATTATCCGGGTGATGAATATCTCTTTGGTAAAAAAATAGCGGAAAGTGAATTACTCTGGCCTGTTGATCGTGTGCAGAAATCGCTTAATGGCGAGTTACAAAAAATAAACGGCGCTGACTATTTTATATTTGGACATATGATGTTTGATAACATTCAGACGTTCGCTAACCAGATTTACATTGATACCGGATCGCCGAAAAGCGGACGCCTGTCGTTTTATAAAATTAAATAACGTAGCCGGGTAAAGTAAAGCCTTTACCCGGCATATTTTATTAACGCTTATCTGCCGCCAGCAGCGGCGGAATGCTCGGCACCATCGGCGCGTCATCAATATCTTTCTGCGTCATACGAAACGCCTCCGGATAATGTTCACGGCTGGTGCGGCGTAGCGGTTCGGTATCGCGCCAGGTATAAAGGCAGTGCTGGCACTGATATACCGTCCAGACATCTTTCACCGGTGATTTCGCCATCACTTCAATCTGTTCATCGGCACAACGTGGACAAATCATCTTGTTCTCCTTATTTACGTGCGGCCAGCATAGCGGTCAGTTTTTCAGCCCAGGCTTTGGTTTCCGGCAAATCCACCACCGGCTGGCTGTAGTGACCACGGTTGTCCGGGGCGACAGGCGTGGTGGCGTCAATAATCAACTTGTCGGTGATCCCCGCCGGGCTTGAGCCTGGGTCGAGTTCCAGCACGGACATATTCGGCAACTGCACCAAATCCCCTGCCGGGTTCACTTTCGAGGAGAGCGCCCACATCACCTGCGGCAGGTTGAACGGATCAACGTCTTCATCGACCATAATCACCATCTTCACATAGCCCAGACCGTGCGGCGTGGTCATCGCACGCAGGCCCACCGCGCGGGCAAAGCCGCCGTAGCGTTTTTTGGTGGAGATAATCGCTAGCAGGCCGTGGGTGTACATGGCGTTTACCGCCTGTACTTCCGGGAACTCAGCTTTCAGTTGCTGATACAGCGGCACACAGGTGGCTGGCCCCATCAGGTAGTCGATTTCGGTCCACGGCATACCGAGATAGAGCGATTCGAAAATCGGTTTTGTGCGGTAAGAGACTTTATCGATGCGCACCACGGTCATGTTGCGCCCGCCGGAGTAGTGGCCGGTAAACTCACCGAACGGCCCTTCAATCTCGCGTTTGCGGCTTTCGATAACCCCTTCGAGGATTACTTCCGAGCCCCACGGCACATCAAAACCGGTCAGCGGGGCGGTGGCGATCGGGTATGGGCTTTCGCGCAGTGCGCCCGCCATTTCGTACTCAGACTGATCGTATTTCAGCGGTGTAGCGCCCATCAGCGTGATGATCGGATCGTTACCAAGGGTGATGGCTATCGGCAAATCTTCGCCACGCTCTTCCGCTTTATGCAGATGCAGGGCGATATCGTGCATTGGCACCGGTTGCAGGCCGAGCTTACGCTTGCCCTTCACTTCCATACGGTAGATGCCGACATTCTGCTTGCCGAAGTTATCCGGGTCGAGCGGATCGCGGGAAACCACGCAGGCTTTATCGAGATAGAAACCGCCATCGCCATCGTTCAGGCGAAACAGCGGCAGAATATCGAACAGGTTAATCTCTTCGCCATCGACAGTGTTCTGCGCCCAGGCTGGATTTGCGCGGCGCTCCGGGGCAATCGGGAAGTTATCCCAGCGGCGGATAAACTCATCAATCTGTTTTTTAACCGGCGTGTTCGGCGGCAGGCCGAGGGAAATCGCGTGGTTCTGCCAGGAACCGATGGTGTTCATCGCCACTCGCGCATCGGTAAAGCCGCGAATATTATCAAACCACAGCGCGGGTGCGCCGTCGCCGATACGCCCGGTGGCGTTGGCAGCAGCGGCCAGATCTGGCTCGGCGTTAACCTCTTCACTGATTTTCAGCAATTGCCCCTGGTCGTCGAGTGCCTGTAAAAAGCTGCGTAAATCATCAAAAGCCATTATTCATTCTCCAGAGAAAAACTCCCGGACTGCGGCAATCCTTGCCAGCGCCTGGCTTGAGGATGTTCGAGGCCAAACTGATCCATCACGCGGGCAACCACGTGGTGGACAATGTCATCTACCGTTTCGGGATGGTTATAGAAGGCAGGCATGGGTGGTATCATCGCCACGCCCATACGGGAAAGCGCGAGCATATTTTCAAGGTGGATAGTACTGAGCGGCATTTCACGCGGCACCAGCACCAGCTTGCGCCCTTCTTTGAGAACAACATCAGCAGCGCGCCCCACCAGCCCATCGGCATAGCCAGCACGGATACCAGCCAGCGTCTTCATGCTGCACGGAATAACGATCATGCCATCGGTACGAAAGGAACCTGAGGAGATAGTCGCCGCCTGATCCGCCGGGTTATGGCAATAGTCTGCCAGGGCCGCGACATCGTGGACGCTGTAGGGCGTTTCCAGTTCAATGGTAGTTTTCGCCCACTTCGACATCACGAGATGTGTTTCAACACCGGGCATCTTCTTTAGTGCTTGCAGTAATGCCACACCAAGAGGCGCACCTGTAGCCCCAGTCATCCCGACGATCAGTCTCATTTTTTATTCCCTTAATTGTTCGTACACGAACGTTATTATTAACATACCCTTCTATTCACGTAGCGGCAAGTGCAGAAAAGTAACAACATCCCCTTCGTCACTGAAAAACAGCTATGATAGCGACAGAAAGTTAGCCCGGAGTTTACATGGCGTTACGAAATAAAGCGTTCCATCAGTTACGACAGCTTTTTCAGCAACACACGTCTCGCTGGCAGCATGAGCTACCTGACCTGACTAAACCGCAGTACGCGGTAATGCGCGCTATTGCTGAACAACCCGGTATAGAGCAGGTTGCGCTGATAGAAGCAGCTGTCAGCACTAAGGCTACGCTGGCGGAAATTCTGGCAAGAATGGAAAATCGTGGCCTGGTCAGACGAGAGCATGACACCGTCGATAAGCGACGGCGCTTTGTCTGGCTGACTGCGGAAGGGGAAAAGGTACTCGCGGCGGCTATCCCCATTGGTGACGGCGTGGATGAAGAATTTTTGGGGCGCTTGAGTAGAGATGAGCAGGAGCTGTTTGTGCAGTTGGTACGCAAGATGATGGTGTGAAAGTTCCCCGCAGTAAATACCGAGGATTCCCCACCTATCAGCACAAAGCCGGATTTACGCAGCCTGGATGGGCTTGACGACGTTCCCCACGCAATAAGGGTACTATCCCTTCTGGTTCTGGTAATTAATCAAACTTGAGATCTTTTCCAGCCAACACCAGGAATAACCATGGTAAACATTGAGGTGCATATTTATACTTATCAAACTAATAGAATAAAAACGAAATCATTTTCAACCTTACGACATTGGTTTGGTATATTTAATGACTCCTATTCAACTTCCTCGCCCTGTGTTATTTCTTGATTTTTTTGTTCGGGAAGTCAGTTTTCAAGGCAAAGGAACTGTTCGTACAACATTGCCCGCTGATGCGTTTTTCTATACTGGCGAATCAAAAGCAACGTCTTATCTTTTTTGGCAGCAAAACAGTCATGCTGCACAGCAAATGGGTATCAACCGTTGGCAAAAAAAACACCTGACATCAATACCGCGCTTACTCTCTTTTATTGATGGACGCCCCGTCATCTCCACTTTAGCAATAGACCAGGGCAAGGATCAGCTCTGGTTCAAACCCGATATTGCCGCTATTGCCAATATTGGTCATGAATTTCTTCATGAAAATACCTGGTTTCGTACACCAGATGAAGTTGTGACACATCGCTATTGCGGAAAGGAAGACTGTTTTCGTTACGTTAATCTGCACGAAATTCTTCCCTGGGGATTCTTCGGCCCGATGTTGGATGTTGATGATGCGGGGATAATATGGCGTAGTGGCACAACACCATGGCCGGTAAAACTTATTGCACCTGGCGAAACTCATTGCCATCTCTGGAGAACAACAGAAACCTCTCACAAAAAACCAAATCGCAATATGGTGATGTTTATTAAAAACTACGGACTACATCAGACTGTACGATGTGTCACGCCAATGGACGCGGGACAATACGATAGTAGTCATCTATGCCGGGAAAAATTTACCGTCAGAGATGGACGTTACCATCAACGTGTAGATTGAGCTGACAAAAGAAAAAAGGCCAGCCTCACTTGAGACTGGCCTTTCTGACAGATGCTTGCTTATTCGCGGAACAGCGCTTCGATATTCAGCCCCTGAGTCTGCAAAATCTCACGCAGACGGCGCAGGCCTTCAACCTGAATCTGGCGAACACGTTCACGGGTGAGGCCAATTTCACGACCTACATCTTCCAGTGTTGCCGCTTCGTACCCCAGCAAACCGAATCGACGTGCCAGCACTTCACGCTGCTTGGCGTTCAGTTCGAACAGCCATTTGACGATGCTTTGTTTCATATCGTCATCTTGCGTGGTGTCTTCCGGACCGTTCTCTTTTTCATCGGCCAGGATATCCAGCAACGCTTTTTCGGAATCACCACCCAATGGGGTGTCTACCGAGGTAATGCGCTCGTTAAGACGAAGCATACGGCTGACGTCATCAACTGGCTTATCCAGTTGCTCTGCGATCTCTTCCGCACTCGGTTCGTGGTCCAGCTTATGGGACAACTCACGTGCGGTTCGCAGGTAAACGTTCAGCTCCTTTACGATGTGAATCGGCAAACGAATAGTACGGGTTTGGTTCATAATGGCCCGTTCGATCGTCTGGCGAATCCACCAGGTTGCGTAAGTTGAGAAGCGGAAACCACGTTCCGGGTCAAACTTCTCAACCGCGCGGATCAGCCCCAGGTTACCCTCTTCGATAAGGTCCAGCAGCGCCAGACCACGATTGCCATAACGGCGGGCAATTTTTACCACCAGACGCAAGTTACTCTCGATCATCCGGCGGCGAGAGGCGACATCACCACGCAGTGCGCGACGCGCAAAATAAACTTCTTCTTCGGCCGTTAACAGTGGCGAATAACCAATCTCACCAAGATAAAGCTGAGTCGCGTCCAGCACACGCTGTGTTGCGCCCTGCGATAACAGCTCCTCTTCGGCCAAATCGTTATCACTGGGTTCCTCTTCAACTAAGGCCTTTTCGTCAAAAACCTCAACTCCATTCTCATCAAATTCCGCGTCTTCATTTAAATCATGAACTTTCAGCGTATTCTGACTCATAAGGTGGCTCCTACCCGTGATCCCTTGACGGAACATTCAAGCAAAAGCCTGGTTCCGCCGATTTATCGCTGCGGCAAATAACGCAGCGGGTTTACGGATTTCCCCTTGTAACGAATTTCAAAATGCAAGCGTGTTGAACTGGTTCCGGTGCTACCCATGGTCGCTATTTTTTGCCCCGCCTTAACTTCTTGTTGTTCCCGGACCAGCATTGTGTCGTTATGGGCGTAGGCACTCAGGTAATCATCATTATGTTTGATGATAATCAGATTACCGTAGCCGCGCAGCGCATTACCGGCATAAACAACGCGGCCATCTGCGGTCGCGATAATTGCCTGTCCTTTGCTACCTGCGATATCAATCCCCTTGTTGCCTCCCTCAGAAGCGCCAAAGGTTTCAATCACTTTGCCCTCAGTCGGCCAGCGCCAGGTGGAGATCGGCGTACTGGTTGTTGTACTGCTGACAGTTGGCTCGGTTGTGCTTGCTGTTGGTACCGTTACAGGCGCTGTGACCGTGGTCGCAGTTGGCTTGTTGTTCGGCAACATTTTGTTAGCACTCTGTTCACCCGAAGATTCAGAATACGTAATTGTCGGTTGCGACGCAACAGCAACGGTGGAATTTTGTGCAGGCTTGATCACAACTCCTTGCTCTGCTGCATCGGCCTGGGTAATGGCATTTCCGCCAGTGATTGGCGTACCGGAAGCATTCCCCACTTGTAAGGTCTGACCTACGTTCAGAGCGTAAGGCGCCTGAATATTATTGCGTTGGGCAAGGTCACGGAAATCGTTGCCGGTAATCCAGGCGATATAGAAAAGCGTGTCGCCTTTTTTCACGGTGTAAGTACTGCCGCTATAACTGCCTTTCGGAATATTCCCGTACTGACGGTTATAGACGATGCGTCCGTTTTCCATTTGCACAGGTTGTTGGGCAACAGGCTGTACCGGTTGGATTTGCGGCTGTTGAGCCGATTGAATTTGTGGCTGTTGTACCGGCTGAATTTGCGGTTGCTGCGTTGTAGACGTCGTCCCCATCTTCGGTGGCGGCGTAATCAACATACCAGAATTAGTATTTGCAGGCGCATTGCCATTGACGGAGCTGACCGGTGCCGGTGGATTTGAAGTGTCAGAACAGCTAGCCAACCATAACGAAACCAGTGACAAAGCCGCAATACGGCGAACGGTGAATTTTGGGCTTCCCGCGCTCATTTATCCCCCAGGAAAAAATTGGTTAATAACCAGTGACATAATTACCGTGCAAGGCACCCTACTGAACACTGGAAAAGATGTTCACGATACGCTGACCTGCTGCAAAATAACCAGGAAAATTCCAGGTATTTTCCTCACGCGCTAAGCCAGCTCCCCCTTTACTAAGGGAACAAAGCGCACAGCCTCCACGGTGTCGATAATAAATTCGCCTCCCCGACGACGCACCCGCTTTAAATACTGGTGCTCTTCCCCTACGGGTAAGACGAGAATGCCGCCTTCATCCAGTTGCGTCATTAACGCTGTCGGGATTTCGGGCGGTGCAGCCGTTACAATGATAGCGTCAAACGGCGCACGTGCTTGCCAACCTTGCCATCCATCGCCGTGACGGGTTGAAACATTGTGTAAATCAAGATTTTTCAGACGTCTGCGCGCCTGCCACTGCAATCCTTTAATCCGCTCGACCGAGCATACATGCTGGACAAGATGTGCCAGAATTGCTGTTTGATATCCTGAACCAGTGCCGATCTCCAGCACTCGCGACTGCGGCGTCAGTTCAAGTAATTCAGTCATTCGCGCCACCATATACGGCTGCGAAATTGTCTGCCCCTGACCTATCGGCAACGCGATATTGTCCCAGGCTTTTTGTTCAAACGCTTCATCGATGAATTTTTCACGCGGCACGGCAGCAAGTGCATTAAGCACCTGCTCATCCTGAATACCTTGCGCACGTAATTGATCCAGAAGTGCTTGTACGCGTCTGCTTACCATTGCGTGCCAACTCCCACGCTGTTTAACCAGTCTGAAACCACATCTTGCGCGTTGTGCGCGGTTAAATCTACATGCAGCGGCGTGATGGAGACGTAGCCTTCATCTACCGCAGCAAAATCGGTCCCCGGACCGGCATCACACTTACCGCCCGGCGGGCCAATCCAGTACAGCGTATTACCGCGCGGATCCTGCTGCGGAATCACTTGATCTGCCGGATGTCGTGTACCGCAGCGAGTCACGCGGATACCTTTAATCTGATCCAGCGGTAAATCAGGTACGTTGATATTGAGAATACGTCCGGTACGCAGCGGCTCTTTACACAGTGCGCGCAAAATGGAACAGGTGACCGCTGCAGCAGTGTCGTAATGTTTATGCCCGTCAAGTGAAACGGCCAGCGCCGGAAAGCCTAAATGACGGCCTTCCATCGCGGCGGCTACCGTGCCGGAATAAATAACATCATCCCCCAGATTCGGCCCGGCGTTAATACCCGAAACCACAATATCCGGGCGCGGACGCATCAGAGCATTCACGCCAAGATAGACACAATCGGTCGGGGTTCCCATTTGCACGGCGATATCACCATTTTCAAAGGTAAACGTGCGCAGGGAGGATTCCAGCGTCAGGGAATTTGAAGCGCCGCTGCGATTACGATCGGGGGCGACCACCTGAACGTCAGCAAACTCACGCAGAGCTTTCGCCAGCGTTTGTATACCGGGCGCATGTACCCCGTCATCATTACTCAGCAATATGCGCATAATCACCTGTTGTGTTGATAAGTTCCCTGACAACGCTGGTTGCAAAGCTTCCTGCCGGAAGCCAGAAACGGATTTCGACGGTGACGTCATCCCACCAGTTCCAGCTTAATTGTTGCGGATATAACAGCATCGCTCTGCGCGCCGCCTCAACTTTTTCGCGCACCAGTAAGGCTTGTAATTCAGTTTCTTCGGCGACAGCTGCTTGTTCGAATGCCAGCGCCTCACGCTGGGTTCCCCATTCGCCGCTACCCGGCATTGCAGCTGTAATTAACAGCTCTTTATCGTTCACGCGACGCTGTAATTCCACCAGTTCTTCGTTAGTGGCAACAAACCAGCTGCCGCGCCCGGCTAATTGTAGCGCATCACCGTCAACAACCTGATTAACTTCTGCTTTTTTGAGACGCTCAGCAACAATCTGATTAAACAACGCACTACGAGCTGCCGACAACCAAAAACTACGCTTATTGCGATCGCGCACCGGAGTATTGGTTTGCGCCCAGCGCAACGCGCCCTGCAAATTACTACCACCAATACCAAAACGTTGCGCGCCAAAGTAATTCGGTACACCTTTCACGCAAATATCGATCAGTCGCTGTTCTACGTCATCACGATTGCTCACTTCTCGCAGCACCAGGGTAAAGGCATTGCCTTTCAGCGCCCCTAAACGCAGTTTACGTTTGTGGCGCGCATACTCCAGTACCTGGCAGCCTTCCAGTTGAAACGCGCTCAGATCAGGCATCTCTTTGCCCGGTACCCGAGCGCATAACCATTGTTCCGTAACGGCATGTTTGTCTTTTTGCCCAGCGAAGCTGACTTCACGGGCATGAATTTTCAGGAATTTCGCCAGTGCGTCGGCCACAAAACGGGTATTGCAACCGTTTTTGAGGATTCGCACCAGGATATGCTCACCTTCACCATCAGGCTCAAAGCCTAAATCTTCCACCACCACAAAGTCTTCCGGGTTGGCTTTCAGCAGCCCGGTTCCTTGCGGTTTGCCGTGGAGGTAAGTGAGATTATCAAATTCAATCATTTTGTTGCCTTAATGAGTAGCGCCACCGCTTCACAGGCAATCCCTTCCCCACGTCCGGTAAATCCGAGTTTTTCCGTAGTAGTGGCTTTCACGTTAACATCATCCATATGGCAGCCGAGATCTTCGGCAATAAACACGCGCATTTGTGGAATATGTGGCAGCATCTTCGGTGCCTGAGCGATGATAGTGACATCGACGTTGCCGAGGGTATAGCCCTTCGCCTGAATGCGTCGCCAGGCTTCGCGTAGCAGCTCTCGGCTGTCAGCGCCTTTAAATGCCGGATCTGTATCCGGGAATAGCTTGCCGATATCCCCCAGCGCCGCTGCACCAAGTAATGCATCGGTCAGCGCGTGCAGCGCCACGTCGCCATCAGAATGTGCCAGCAGCCCTTTTTCATAAGGGATGCGCACGCCACCAATGATAATTGGGCCTTCGCCGCCAAAGGCGTGAACATCAAAACCGTGTCCAATTCGCATTATGTATTCTCCTGATGGATGGTTCGGGTGAGGTAAAATTCGGCAAGCGCCAAATCTTCCGGGCGCGTGACTTTAATGTTATCCGCTCGGCCTTCGACAAGCTGCGGATGAAAACCGCAGTATTCCAGCGCTGAGGCTTCGTCAGTAATGGTAGCGCCTTCATTTAAAGCGCGTGTCAGGCAGTCATGTAACAGCTCACGAGGGAAAAATTGCGGCGTAAGCGCGTGCCATAAGCCGTTGCGATCAACGGTGTGAGCAATGGCATTTTTGCCTGGCTCGGCGCGTTTCATCGTATCGCGCACCGGCGCGGCGAGGATCCCTCCCGTGCGGCTGGTTTCGCCCAACGCCAACAGACGCGCGAGGTCATCCTGATGCAGACAAGGGCGAGCGGCGTCATGCACCAGTACCCACTGCACATCGCCAGCGGCTTTCAGACCTGCCAGCACGGAATTAGCACGCTCTTCACCACCATCAACAACAGTGATTTGCGGATGATTCGCCAGAGGAAGTTGAGCAAAGCGGTTATCGCCAGGGCTTATTGCAATGACGACACGCGTCACCCGGGGATGCGCCAGCAGCGCATGCACCGAGTGTTCAAGAATGGTTTGATTACCGATTGAGAGATATTGCTTAGGACATTCCGTTTGCATTCGGCGGCCAAATCCGGCCGCCGGAACCACGGCGCAAACATCCAAATGAGTGGTTGCCATGTTAATTCCTGGGCTGATTTATCGATTGTTTTGCCCCGCAGACTGCGCGCGCTTCGACGCGTCAGGCACCAGACGATAAAAAGTTTCGCCCGGCCTGGTCATGCTGAGTTCATTACGCGCACGCTCTTCGAGCGCCTCCTGGCCGCCATTGAGATCGTCAATTTCGGCAAAAAGCTGATCGTTTCGCGCTTTAAGTTTCGCGTTTGTAGCTTGCTGTGCCGCCACATCATCATTGACGCGGGTATAGTCATGTATACCGTTCTTACCGAACCACAGCGAATACTGTAGCCAGACCAGAATAGCCAGCAACAGCAGCGTTAGTTTACCCATCCTGCCCCCTGAAAAACGGCATCCTCATCCCATGCATCCGAAGACGACTCTACATCCTCTGTTGGGGATACCGCGACAACGCGGGCAAATGTACCACATTTGTCCACTGTTACGTATACCCAGGGCGCGCAGAACATAATCTCATTATTGGTTACGGTTTGAATTATGGACAGAATGAACAGGAAAGAACAGATTAGCCCAACAACCACATAAACAGTGCACCAAACATAATGCCAACGGTGATAAAAGTGAAAACAATACTGTAGCGTAATTTTCCGTCCATCAAGGAGTGCAGCGCAATACCTACCACCACCGCAACAGGCATTAGCGCCAGAAAGAAAGGCCAGGTGTAGATAAAGAAAAACAGCGTGTTAGAGCCATAAATTAACATCGGAATCGCCAGTGCACACAGCCAGGACACAAAACCGACCACGGCCCCAGGTAGCGACCATGTGGTTTCTTCGTCCTCGGTAAGGCTGGCACTATTTGTTAGTGTAATGTTATGGCTATTACGCATATCTGATCCTGTTACTTTGACGAACCGGGCATGAAAACCCGGTGGTGTCTCAGGATCTGATAATATCGTTCTGTCTCAGTAGATCTAATAATTGCTGAACCAAATTTGTTACTAATTGTTCACCATTGAGATGAATTTCTGCCGATTCAGGCGCTTCGTAAACGGAGTCTATTCCCGTAAAGTTGCGCAGTTCACCGGCACGCGCTTTCTTATACAAGCCTTTTGGATCGCGGGCTTCACAAATCGCCAGTGGCGTATCGACAAATACTTCGATAAACCGTCCTTCCCCTACACGTTCACGAACCATCTGACGTTCGCCACGGTGTGGGGAAATAAATGCAGTTAGTACCACCAGTCCGGCTTCAACCATTAAATTCGCCACTTCACCTACCCGACGGATATTTTCTTTGCGATCGGCATCGCTAAAACCGAGATCGCTACATAACCCGTGGCGGACGTTGTCACCATCCAGCAAATACGTACTGACGCCGAGTTTATGCAGTGCTTCTTCCAGCGCGCCCGCGACGGTTGATTTACCGGAACCGGAGAGGCCGGTAAACCACAGTACAACACCACGATGGCCGTGGTGTTGTTCACGCTGTTGCGGAGTTACTGGGTGGCTATGCCAGACGACGTTTTCGTCATGCAGCGCCATCATTTACCTCCCAGTAAATCGCGCGCGCCCCAGTGCGGGAAGTGGCGGCGTACTAACGCATTCAGTTCCAGCTCGAACGCGCTAAATTCCGACGGCGCAACGGCGGCCTCATTTTTCGGCTCATGCACCATACCGGCGCCAACAGTCACGTTGCTCAGGCGATCGATAAAAATCAGCCCACCCGTCACCGGATTTTGTTGATAACGATCTAACACCAGCGGCTCGTCAAAGGTGAGATCCACGAGGCCGATGCCGTTCAGCGGCAGGTTTTCAACTTCGCGTTGGGTAAGGTTATTAATATCAACCTGATAACGAATGCCATCAACACGAGCACGCGTCTTCTTACCGGCAATTTTGATGTCGTAACTCTGGCCAGGGGAAAGCGGCTGTTCCGCCATCCATACCACATCAACTGACGCGCTCTGCACTGCCGGTAACGCTTCATCTGCTGTCAGCAGCAGATCGCCACGGCTGATATCGATCTCATCCGTCAGCACCAGGGTGATCGCTTCTCCGGCAAAGGCTTCTTCGCGATCGCCATCAAAAGTCACGATCCGCGCGACGTTTGATTCCACACCAGAGGGCAGCACTTTGACACGCTGCCCTACTTCCACACGACCGGATGCCAGCGTTCCGGCATAGCCACGAAAATCGAGATTCGGGCGGTTAACGTACTGAACCGGGAAGCGCATCGGCTGGGCATCAACCACTCGCTGAATCTCCACGGTTTCCAGCACTTCGAGCAGTGTCGGTCCGCTGTACCACGGCAGACTTTCGCTTTGCGAAGCCACATTGTCGCCTTCCAGCGCAGAGAGAGGCACAAAACGAATATCCAGATTGCCCGGCAATTGTTCGGCAAAAGTCAGGTAGTCTTCACGAATGCGGGTGAATGTCTCTTCACTGTAATCCACCAGATCCATTTTGTTGATCGCCACGACCAGATGTTTGATCCCCAACAGTGTGGAGATAAAACTGTGACGACGGGTTTGATCGAGCACGCCTTTACGGGCATCGATCAGTAAGATCGCCAGTTCACATGTCGATGCGCCGGTCGCCATATTGCGGGTGTACTGCTCATGCCCAGGGGTGTCGGCGATAATAAATTTACGCTTCTCGGTGGAGAAATAGCGATAAGCCACATCGATAGTGATGCCCTGTTCGCGTTCCGCTTGCAGGCCATCCACCAGCAATGCCAAATCCAGTTTTTCGCCCTGGGTGCCGTGTCGTTTGCTGTCGTTATGCAGCGATGAGAGCTGATCTTCGTAGATTTGGCGGGTATCGTGCAGCAGGCGACCAATCAGGGTACTTTTGCCGTCATCGACGCTACCACAGGTCAGAAAACGCAGCAGGCTTTTATGTTGTTGCGCAATCATCCAGGCTTCGACGCCGCCTTCATTGGCGATTTGTTGTGC
Source organism: Escherichia sp. E3659 (assembly GCF_005781135.1). Lineage (NCBI taxonomy): Bacteria > Pseudomonadati > Pseudomonadota > Gammaproteobacteria > Enterobacterales > Enterobacteriaceae > Escherichia > Escherichia sp. E3659. The sequence continues at coordinate 59,581 of NZ_VATQ01000028.1, forward strand.
AAGTGCGGTGTTCATCTTAAAAATACCCCTGACGTTTTTTCAGCTCCATAGAGCCTGCCTGGTCGCGGTCAATCACGCGCCCCTGACGCTCACTGGTGGTGGAGACCAGCATCTCTTCGATGATCTCCGGCAGCGTTTGTGCATTTGACTCCACCGCACCGGTCAGCGGCCAGCAGCCCAGCGTGCGGAAGCGAACCATCCGTTTTTTAATCACTTCACCCGGTTGCAGGTCGATACGGTCGTCATCAATCATCATCAACATACCGTCGCGTTCCAGAACCGGACGTTCCGCAGCGAGATACAGCGGAACAATGTCGATATTTTCCAGCCAGATGTATTGCCAGATATCCTGCTCGGTCCAGTTAGAGAGCGGGAAGACGCGGATGCTTTCGCCTTTGTTGATCTGCCCGTTATAGTTGTGCCACAACTCCGGACGCTGGTTTTTCGGATCCCAGCGATGAAATCGGTCACGGAAAGAGTAGATTCGTTCTTTGGCGCGGGACTTCTCTTCATCGCGACGTGCGCCACCGAAAGCGGCATCAAAACCGTATTTATTCAGTGCCTGTTTCAAACCTTCGGTTTTCATAATGTCGGTATGTTTGGCGCTGCCGTGCACGAACGGGTTAATCCCCATTGCCACGCCTTCCGGGTTTTTATGTACCAGCAACTCGCAGCCGTAAGCTTTCGCCGTACGATCGCGGAACTCATACATCTCGCGGAATTTCCAGCCGGTATCGACATGCAGCAGTGGGAACGGCAGCGTACCTGGATAAAACGCCTTGCGCGCCAGATGCAGCATGACGCTGGAATCTTTACCGATAGAGTAGAGCATCACCGGATTTGAGAATTCTGCCGCCACCTCGCGAATGATGTGGATGCTTTCCGCCTCCAGTTGCCGCAGGTGGGTAAGTCGTTTTTGATCCATAACCGTTCCTTTGCAATACCGCTATTTTCTTGCCATCAGATGTTTCGACTATAGGGAGCCCAGGAGAACGAATGAAATTACCAATTGGAATGAGTAGTTCCTTAACGGAATAACGCTTTGGCAAAGCAAATATCAAAAAGTGCTTAAGCTACCGAATTTCGGGCGTTTAGGAAGATTTGAAATTGTTTTAGCGCAGCGGCAGTTTCATACTATGGCGGTAAAAATTTTGCATGGTATTTAAGGACTCACTATGTTTTCCGCATTGCGCCACCGTACCGCTGCCCTGGCGCTCGGCGTATGCTTTATTCTCCCCGTTCACGCCTCATCACCTAAACCTGGTGATTTTGCCAATACACAGGCGCGACATATTGCCACTTTCTTTCCGGGACGAATGACCGGAACACCCGCAGAAATGTTATCTGCCGATTATATTCGGCAACAGTTTCAGCAAATGGGTTACCGCAGTGATATTCGAACATTTAATAGCCGATATATTTATACCGCACGCGATAACCGCAAAAACTGGCACAACGTGACGGGAAGTACGGTGATTGCCGCTCATGAAGGCAAAGCGCCGCAGCAGATCATCATTATGGCGCATCTGGATACCTATGCCCCGCAGAGCGACGCAGATGCAGATGCCAATCTCGGCGGGCTGACGTTACAAGGAATGGATGATAATGCCGCAGGTTTAGGTGTCATGCTGGAGCTGGCTGAACGCCTGAAAGATATTCCGACTGAGTATGGGATTCGTTTTATTGCCACCAGTGGTGAAGAGGAAGGGAAATTAGGCGCTGAGAATTTACTCAAGCGCATGAGTGATACCGAAAAGAAAAATACTTTATTGGTGGTTAACCTCGATAATCTGATTGTTGGCGATAAGCTGTATTTCAACAGTGGCGTAAAAACACCTGAAGCAGTAAGGAAATTAACGCGCGACCGGGCGCTGGCAATTGCCCGCAGTCATCGAATTGCCGCTACCACAAATCCAGGTTTGAATAAAAACTATCCGAAAGGCACTGGGTGTTGTAATGACGCAGAAATATTCGACAAAGCGGGCATTGCTGTACTTTCGGTGGAAGCGACAAACTGGAATCTTGGGAATAAGGATGGTTATCAGCAACGAGCAAAAACAGCCGCATTCCCTGCAGGAAATAGCTGGCATGACGTAAGACTGGATAATCAACAGCATATAGATAAGGCACTTCCTGGAAGAATAGAACGCCGCTGCCGTGATGTTATGCGGATAATGCTACCGTTGGTGAAGGAGCTGGCGAAGGCGTCTTGATGGGGTTGAAAATGGGAGTTGGGAGTTCCCCGCTGGCGCGGGGAACACACGTATAACGCCGGTTTTAAATCACTCCCGCTCGGTTTAACCCCGCTGGCGCGGGGAACACCTGATTACGCCTAATCAGAAATAAAAACTCACCGGTTTATCCCCGCTGGCGCGGGGAACTCTGTGATTATGTACTCACTCAGTCGTTTACGTGCGGTTTATCCCCGCTGGCGCGGGGAACTCATTATCTCCGGCAGACTGACGCCTCGTTCTGCCGGTTTATCCCCGCTGACGCGGGGAACTCACAGCATCATTTAGTCGCCCTGAATAGATGGCCGGTTTATCCCCGCTGACGCGGGGAACTCGCGAAAAGGGGATTATATCGCCTTGCGCGACACGGTTTATCCCCGCTGACGCGGGGAACTCAGCGCCAACCGAGACACCAAAATTGGGATTCGCGGTTTATCCCCGCTGGCGCGGGGAACACTTGATAAAGCGAGCTATGCTGAAACGTTCTTTCGGTTTATCCCCGCTGGCGCGGGGAACACACCATCGGCGCACCTGAGCCGGACAAAATCTACGGTTTATCCCCGCTGGCGCGGGGAACACTCCCAGGCGAGTATTGAGCAGCTTCGAACGTACGGTTTATCCCCGCTGGCGCGGGGAACACACCGCCATCGCGGCTAAATACAACAACGCATCCGGTTTATCCCCGCTGGCGCGGGGAACACGTATGACTTTGATGATTTCCTGCCCGTCATCTCGGTTTATCCCCGCTGGCGCGGGGAACACAAAAAAGATCATGACAGGGTGCTGATTAATACCGGTTTATCCCCGCTGGCGCGGGGAACACCCTTTTAAGTCGCTGAATACGATAGCTAGAAACGGTTTATCCCCGCTGGCGCGGGGAACACTTCCAGAGCTGCCGATCGCCTGCAAAGTATGTCGGTTTATCCCCGCTGGCGCGGGGAACACCAATTTAATCATGACACATTATCAAACTATCGCGGTTTATCCCCGCTGGCGCGGGGAACACCTGACTGCGAGACGAAAGGAGTTGTATTGTGCCGGTTTATCCCCGCTGGCGCGGGGAAC